>NZ_WBRZ01000074.1:0-21340 GCF_008923895.1 Pseudomonas sp. GXM4 | reverse complement strand
CTGTGGGAGCGGGCTTGCCCGCGATGCTTCTAGCGGCTGGCCAGCAGGGCCTGACCGCGCGCCACCGCAGCCTTGACCTGCGCCGGCGCAGTCCCGCCGATATGGTCGCGGGCATTCACCGAGCCTTCGAGGGTCAGCACGGCAAACACGTCCTGCTCGATCTGATCGCTGAACTGACGCAGTTCTTCCAGGCTCATCTCGGCCAGATCCTTACCCGTGTCGACGCCGTATTTCACCGCGTGGCCAACGATTTCATGGCAGTCGCGGAACGGCAGGCCACGGCGCACCAGGTAATCCGCCAGGTCAGTCGCGGTGGAGAAACCGCGCAGTGCCGCTTCACGCATGATCGCGTGTTTCGGCTTGATCGCCGGGATCATGTCGGCAAACGCGCGCAGCGAATCGCGCAGGGTGTCGGCGGCGTCGAACAGCGGCTCCTTGTCTTCCTGATTGTCCTTGTTGTAGGCCAGTGGCTGGCCTTTCATCAGGGTCAGCAGGCCCATCAGCGCGCCGAAGACGCGGCCGGTCTTGCCGCGCACCAGCTCAGGCACGTCGGGGTTTTTCTTTTGCGGCATGATCGAGCTGCCGGTGCAGAAACGATCCGGCAGATCGATGAACTGGAACTGCGCGCTGGTCCACAGCACCAGCTCTTCGGAGAAGCGCGACAGGTGCATCATCGCAATGCTTGCGGCCGAGCAGAATTCGATGGCGAAGTCGCGATCGGAAACGTTGTCCAGCGAGTTGCCGCCGACGGCGTCGAAGCCGAGCAGTTGCGCGGTGTATTCGCGATCGATCGGGTAAGTGGTCCCAGCCAGCGCGGCGCTGCCCAGCGGCATGCGGTTGGTGCGCTTGCGGCAGTCGACCAGACGCTCGTAGTCGCGGCTGAGCATTTCGAACCAGGCCAGCATGTGGTGCCCGAAGGTCACAGGCTGCGCGGTCTGCAGGTGGGTGAAGCCGGGCATGATGCTCGCCGCTTCACGTTCGGCCTGCTCCAGCAGGCCTTTTTGCAGGCGGGTGATCTCGGCGAGGATCAGGTCGATTTCATCGCGCAGCCACAGGCGGATATCGGTGGCGACCTGGTCGTTGCGGCTGCGCCCGGTGTGGAGCTTTTTACCGGTGACGCCGATGCGGTCGGTCAGGCGTGCTTCGATGTTCATGTGCACGTCTTCGAGGTCGACGCGCCAGTCGAACTGGCCGGCCTCGATTTCGCCCTGAATGGTCTTCAGGCCATCGATGATGCTGTCGCGCTCGGCATCGGTCAGCACGCCGACCTTGGCCAGCATGGTGGCGTGGGCGATCGAGCCCATGATGTCGTGGCGATACAGGCGCTGGTCGAAAGTGACGGAGGCGGTGAAGCGGGCGACGAAGGCGTCGACGGGTTCACTGAAGCGGCCGCCCCAGGACTGATTGGTCTTGTCAGTGCTCATGAATTCGCTCGTATCGGCTTGAAGAAATGGCGTGAAACGCTGGCGCGGATAATAACAGGGTTGCCAATCCTGTCGCTGACACCGGTCGATACGTTTTTTCGCGGATGTGTCAGGCATGTCCGGCGCGGTCTGCAAGGAATTTACAAAAGGATATTTTTTGATTGAGCAATATCGTTCCGACGAACGTCTACAGTGGACATAAGGGTCGGTGCGAATGCGGATCATGCAAAGGTCCGGCCACTGGCTATAAGAAGAGGGGGCGGGTGAGTTGTACAACGGTCACCCACCGCGAGAAACGCAGGAAACACTGGGCTCTGAGCCGTTCGACCCGGACGCTGGCAAATATTGCTGGCCGACGTACGGCACTTTTTGGCGCTCGGGCTAGTCTTAGCGTGGATCGCGGTGACGGAGGTCACTACACCTGTCTACGCTATCCTTGTGCGAGACTCACGCAGGAATCCAGCGCAATATGAATGTCCTGATCGTTGATGACGAACCCCTGGCTCGCGAGCGCCTAAGCCGTATGGTGAGCGAGCTCGAGGGTTACACAGTCCTGGAGCCCAGTGCCACGAATGGCGAGGAGGCGTTAGCGCTGATCGACAGCCACAAGCCGGATATCGTGCTGCTCGATATCCGCATGCCGGGCCTCGATGGCCTGCAGGTTGCTGCCCGACTGTGCGAACGAGAGACGCCGCCGGCCGTGGTGTTTTGCACCAGTCCCGATGAATTTGCCGTGGAAGCCCTGCAGGCCAGCGCCGTGGGCTATGTGGTGAAACCTGTGCGAACCGAACACTTGAATGAAGCCCTGAAGCGGGCTGAACGTCCCAACCGGGCGCAACTCTCGGCCCTGACCCGTCCCGCTGCCGAAAGTGGCAACGGCCCACGCAGCCACATCAGCGCACGGACCCGTAAAGGCATCGAGCTGATTCCGCTGGATCAGGTGGTCTACTTCATCGCCGACCACAAATACGTGACCCTGCGTCATGAAGCCGGCGAGGTGCTGCTCGACGAACCCCTCAAAGCCCTTGAAGACGAATTCGGCGAACGCTTTGTGCGTATCCACCGCAATGCGCTGGTCGCTCGTGATCGCATCGAGCGATTGCAACGCACACCACTGGGACATTTCCAGTTGTTCCTCAAAGGCCTCAATGGCGATGCACTGATTGTCAGCCGGCGGCATGTTGCCGGTGTGCGCAAGATGATGCAGGGGCTTTGACCCGGTCCTCAGCGGTCTTTTCGTGTTCTTTTACCCGGCATGGCAGGCCAGGGAGGCCGCGCCGGTTCTGATTCAGGTCAAAGCGAAATTGACTGAGCTGTTATTATCCGCCGTATCTATTCAGTACGGATTGTTCCATGTCTCCTCGCGAAATCCGCATCGCCACCCGTAAAAGTGCGCTGGCCCTCTGGCAGGCCGAATACGTCAAAGCCCGTCTCGAGGCGGCCCACCCGGGCCTGCTGGTGACGCTGGTGCCCATGGTCAGTCGCGGCGACAAGCTGCTCGACTCGCCACTGTCGAAGATCGGCGGCAAGGGTCTGTTCGTCAAGGAACTGGAAACCGCGCTGCTGGAAAACCAAGCCGATATCGCCGTGCATTCGATGAAAGACGTGCCCATGGACTTCCCGCAGGGCCTGGGCCTGTTCTGCATCTGTGAACGTGAAGACCCGCGAGATGCATTTGTCTCCAACGCCTATTCAAGTCTTGAAGCTTTGCCTGCCGGGGCCATCGTCGGCACCTCGAGCCTGCGTCGGCAGACGCAACTGCTGGCGCGTCGTCCCGATCTGCAGATCCGTTTCCTGCGCGGCAACGTCAACACTCGTCTGGCCAAACTCGATGCCGGCGAGTACGACGCGATCATCCTCGCCGCCGCCGGTCTGATACGCCTGGGTTTCGAGGATCGCATCACTTCGGCGATCAGTGTCGATGACAGCCTGCCAGCCGGTGGCCAGGGCGCGGTCGGCATCGAATGCCGCAGCGCCGACCACGAAATCCACGCCTTGCTCGCGCCTTTGCATCACGCCGATACCGCTTCGCGGGTGAACGCCGAACGCGCCCTCAACAAACATTTGAACGGCGGCTGCCAAGTGCCGATCGCCTGCTACGCCGTGCTTGAAGGCGAGCAGTTGTGGTTGCGCGGTCTGGTCGGTGAGCCGAGCGGTGGCAAGCTTCTCAGTGCCGAAGCCCGGGCGCCGCGTGCCGACGCGGAAACCTTGGGTGTGCAGGTCGCTGAAGACTTGCTCAAGCAAGGCGCTGACGACATTCTCAAAGCTGTCTACGGCGAGGCGGGTCACGAGTGACAGCCTGGCGCCTGCTGCTGACGCGCCCGGCAGACGACTGCGCGGCGCTGGCCGAACAGTTGGCCGGGCACGGGATTTTCAGCAGTTGCCTGCCGCTTTTGGACATTGTTCCGCTGCCGCTCTCTGACACTATTCGCCAGGCGATTTCGCGATTGCCCGCTTGCAGCGCGGTGATTGTGGTCAGCAAACCGGCGGCGCGGATTGCGGTGGATCTGCTTAAGTCCGAAGGCACGGCGCCATTGAGCATGCCGTGGTTCAGCGTCGGCGCGGCGACCGCAGGCATTCTTCGCGAGCATGGTCTCGATGTCAGCTTCCCGGCTGACGGCGATGACAGTGAAGCCCTGCTGCAATTGCCGCGTCTGCGCGAGGCGCTCGACCAGTCCGGCGCGAAGGTGATGATCCTGCGCGGAGAGGGCGGTCGTGAACTGCTCGCCGAGCGCCTGCGCGCGCTAGGTGCTAGTGTCGAGTATCTGGAGTTGTATCGCCGCGACCTGCCAGCCTACCCGCCAAACGAGCTGCCGCGGCGGATCGAAGCGGAACGCTTGAACGGGCTGGTGGTCAGCAGTGGACAGGGTTTCGAGCACCTGCGGCAAATGGCCGGCGATGCCTGGCCGAAGATTGCGCAGTTGCCGTTGTTTGTACCAAGCCCGAGAGTCGCCGAGCTGGCACGTGCCGCCGGGGCTCAAACAGTTGTGGATTGCCGCGGCGCGAGTGCCGCGGCTTTGCTGACGGCGTTACGGGAATGTCCCGTGCCGTTTTCTAATGCAAAGGATGGATACGTGAGCGAAACAGCCTTGCCAAAAGATGACGTCCAGCCTGCGCTCGATGCCCAGGTTGAAACTCCACCACCGGCCAAAGAGCCGCGCCGAGGCAATGGACTGGCGATTGTCGCCTTGCTGCTCGGTGCCGCCGGTGTCGCCATCGGTGGCTGGGGTGTCTGGCAGGTGCGCCACCTGCAGAGCAACACGCAGCAACAGTCGAGTCAGGTGCAGGCGTTGAACGATCAGGCGCAGAGTCTGAAGCTCAACGAACAGCGTCTGACCGAGCGCCTGGCGCAGTTGCCCGGTGCTGACGAACTCGCCGAACGCCAGCGTCTGGTCACGCAATTGCAGGGCGATCAGCAGCGCCTCAATCAACGTCTGGAAACCGTCCTCGGCGCCAGCCGCAAGGACTGGCGTCTGGCCGAGGCCGAACACTTGCTGCGTCTGGCCAGCCTGCGCCTTTCAGCGTTGCAGGACATCAGCAGCGCCCAGGCACTGGTGCAGGGCGCCGATGAGATTCTCCGTGAACAGAACGATCCGGGCTCCTTCGCCGCGCGCGAGCAAGTGGCGAAAACCCTGGTCGCCCTGCGCAGCACCGAACAGCCGGATCGCACCGGGCTGTTCCTGCGTCTCGGCGCGCTGCGCGATCAGGTCATCGACCTCACCGAGCTGGCGCCGGAGTACAAGGATCGCGGCGAGTCGCTGCTGGGCCTGACCAACGATGGCGATGGCGCCAGTCGCTGGGCGCAATGGTGGGACAAGGTATCGCGCTATATCCGCATTGACTTCAACGCTGACAAGAACGTCAAGCCGCTGCTGGCCGGGCAAAGCCTGAGCCAGGTGCGCCTGGCCCTGAGCCTGGCGCTGGAGCAGGCGCAGTGGGCCGCGCTCAACGGTCAGGCGGCTGTGTACACCCAGGCGCTGGCCGAGGCGCGCGATGTGCTCAAGGGCAATTTCAACCCGGACAACCCGCAAAGCAAAGTCATGCTGGAGCAGGTCGCCGAGCTGAGCAAGGAACCGGTCACCGTCAAGACGCCGGATCTGGCCGGCACCTTGAGTGCGGTGCAGGGATATCTTGAGCGACGTAACGTCAATGCCGAGGAATCGGTGAAACCGTTCGCCAAGCCTGCCGCCAATGCTGCGCAGGAGGCGACCCCATGAAGCGCCTCTATGTAATCGTGTTTCTGGTCATCGCCGCGACGGCAGCGCTGGGCCTGGCGATTGCCGAGCATTCCGGTTACGTGCTGGTGGCGTACAAGAGCTTCCGCTACGAATCGAGCCTGTGGGCGACACTCGCGGTGATCGCGGTGCTGTGGCTGCTGTTCTGGGGCATCAAGGTGCTGGTCGAGCTGGTGATGACCTCCACCGGCGTGGTCAATCCGTGGTCGCGACGCAATCGCAGCCGCCGCGTGCAAGTGGCGATCGAACACGGCCAACTGGATCTGGCTGAAGGTCGCTGGGCCAGCGCGCAGCGGCATTTGACCCGCGCAGCGGAAGCCGAGCGCCAGCCACTGCTGTATTACCTCGGCGCCGCCCGTGCGGCGAACGAGCAAGGTCAGTACGAAGAAAGTGATCGTTTGCTCGAACGTGCGCTGGAGCGTCAGCCGCAAGCCGAACTGGCGATCGCCCTGAGTCACGCACAGTTGCAGACCGATCGTGGCGACACCGACGGTGCGCTGGTGACCTTGCAGGCAATGCATGAACGGCATCCGCGCAGCGCGCAGACATTGCGTCAATTGCAACGTCTGCATCAGCAGCGTGGCGAATGGCCGGCGGTGATTCGTCTGCTGCCGGAGCTGCGCAAGGACAAAGTGCTGCCGCCGGCCGAGCTGGCCGAACTCGAGCGCCGCGCCTGGGGTGAGAACCTGTCCTTGGCAGCGCATCGCGAAGAAGACGGTACGGTGGGTCTGCAATCGCTCAAGCGGGCGTGGGAACAGCTGACTTCGGCGCAGCGTCAGGAAGCACCTTTGGTACTGGCCTATGCCGAGCAACTGCGTCAGCTTGGCGCTCAGGTCGAGGCCGAAGAAGTGCTGCGCACATCGCTCAAGCGCAAGTACGACAGCCATCTGGCGCGGCTCTATGGTCTGGTTCGTGGCAGTGATCCTGCGCGTCAGTTGCAGATTGCCGAAGGCTGGCTCAAGGAGCATCCGGCCGATCCGAGTCTGCTGCTGACCCTCGGGCGCTTGTGTCTGCAAACCAGTCTGTGGGGCAAGGCTCGCGACTATCTGGAAAGCAGTTTGCGCGTGCAGCGCAATCCGGAGACCTGTGCGGAGTTGGCCCGTCTGCTTGCACAGCTTGGCGATACCGAGCGCAGCAATCAGTTGTTTCAGGAAGGTCTGGGGCTGCTGGATGAACGCTTGCTGGCGGCGCCGTTGCCGGTTGCGGCGAAGGTCTGAATGGCGAGGGAGGTTGCTCCCTCGTGAACTTCAATGACCGAAAATTCCCCTTCTTTGCGCTCTAGAGACAAAGTCCTACAAAGCGCTTCACCGTTTCCTATCGAGCCTGTCGGGTTTTCCCTACACCTGCGGTGAACTGTCGGCAGGCCCTTGCCTTGAAAGGCTGACACGCTTTCCTCTACCGTAACCGTCTGTCTCTACTGTTACGGAAAAGCCATGTCGTTGGCCTGCTCACGCTCCTTGTTCTTCATGGCTTTCATTGCGGGGGCCTTTGCTCTGGGAGCTTCCTATTACCTCGAATATGCGGTCGGACTGACGCCTTGCAGTCTGTGCCTGGTGCAGCGGTTGTTCCTCACATTGCTGTGCATCGGCTGCGGCGTGGCGGCGGTGCATGGCCCCCGGCGCGTTGGCTTATGGTGGTACTGGCTGTTTGCACTCGGCGCCAGTCTGGGGGGAACCACCGCTGCGTGGCGGCAGGTGTTGATCCAGAGTGACTCGATGCTGCAACTGGTCAAATGCTCGCCAACCGTGGAGTCACTGTTCAGCGACCTGCCGTGGATCTGCGCCTTGCAACGGATGTTCAACGGCGGCGCCGATTGTGCGGACATCTCCTGGACACTGTTCGATCTAAGCATCCCGGAATGGAGCCTGCTGTTTTTTGTCGGCGTGTCCATCCTTGCGGTTTATCAGTTGTTGCGTCTGACCTGGAGCGCTCTGCAACGACCGGTCAGCGACGAAGCGTCGCACCACCTGCTGGTCAGGGATTAAACACTTGTATGAACTTTATCTCCTGCGTACCTTGAAGCCATAGGCGTGCGGGCATAATCTGGCCGGCACGTGTCATTGGATTTATGTTGCTCGATGACGCTCTGCCCGATCGTCCACCAGTCAAATCAGAACAGGGGCGCGGGTGTAGAGCAGCATGACCCACAAGGGAAGAGAGATCGCCATGCTCGAAAGTTGTCAGAATGCTCAGGAACGTTGGGGTGGGGTTCATCTGCTGATCGACCGCTGGTTGCAGGAGCGTGAAGAGCTGATCGGCGCCTACGACAAGCTCGGTGCGCAGCCTGAGTCGCTGTCCGAGAGCCGCAAGCCTTTGCAGGAATTCTGCGGCGTGCTGGTCGATTACGTATCGGCGGGGCACTTCGAAATCTATGAACAGCTGACTGGCGAAGCCAAGGCGTTCAACGACAAGCGCGGTCTGGAACTCGCCGAGACCATCTATCCGCGCATCGACGTCATTACCGAGAAGCTGCTCGCGTTCAACGACCTGTGCGACGAAGGCAAATGCGTTGCGGAGAAATTCAAGGAATTGGGCGGCTTGCTGCATGAGCGCTTCGAACTTGAAGATTGCCTGATCGAAGTGCTGCACACGGCACACAAGGCAGAAGATCCGGTTCAGGCCTGATCCACGTCCTTCATGAAAAAACGGTGCGCCCGAAAGCGCACCGTTTTTTTATGCCTGATCAGCTCGTCGCGCCACGCAATTCCACTTCGAAAACCAGAGGCGTGAACGGCGCGATCAGGTCGCCGGCACCGTCGGCGCCATAGGCTTGATCCGATGGAATCACCAGCCGCCATTTCGCTCCCACCGGCATGTTCTGCAAGGCGGTGCGCCAACCGGCGATCACGCTGTCGAGGTTGAACCATTGCGGCTGGGTGTTCTGATCGAACACGGTGCCATCCGGCAGCTTGCCGACATACAGCACCTGCACTTTGCCGTCCGGGCCGGCCTTGGCGCCAGTGCCCGGAACCAGTTCAGTCAGAAGGATGCCATCGGCCAGTTCCTTCACCCCCGGTTTGGCTTTTTCCGCACTGAGAAAGCGTTGCTCGTTTTCCATCGCCGCGTCGCTCGATTGCCGTGATGCCTGCTCGGCATTGCGCGATTCGTGGTCGGCCAGAATCTGTTCGATACGCACTTCACTCAGCGCCAGCGGCTTGCCCTGATACGCTTGTTGCAGACCTTCGATCAGCGCCTGGATCTGCAACTGCGGCACCTCTTGGCGCAGCCGTTCGCCGAGGCTGGCACCGAGGCTGTAAGCCAGGTCATGAGCATCGTTTGCCGTAGTTTTTTCATCGGCATACGCCGTCGAAAAAAACACGCAGAGGGACAAAATAAAGTAGCGCGACATGGGCACTCTCCGACCTGGGATGCGGGGGATTATGCCAGTGCAAACGTCTGCATCGGTGAACTGCTTTTTCCCGCGCGCAGAACATTTCGGCTTCGGTGCAACGCAACGGTGCAGATACTGTCAACATGCCCTAGCGGCGGTATCAGCAGAGGTCTAGTATGAGCCGCACTCACGTCAGCCAGGAGGTAAACCATGTCGGCCACCAAGAAGCCTGTAAATACTCCGTTGCACTTACTCCAACAGTTGTCGGGCAGCCTGCTCGAGCATTTGGAAAACGCTTGCTCGCAAGCCTTGGCTGATGCTGAAAAACTGCTCGCCAAGCTGGAAAAACAGCGCGGCAAGGCGCAGGAAAAACTGCACAAATCGCGCACTAAATTGCAGGACGCCGCCACCGCCGGCAAAGCCAAGGCACAGAACAAAGCCAAGGATGCCGTGAAAGAACTCGAAGACCTGCTGGACGCTTTGAAAGATCGTCAGTCCGAAACCCGCAGCTACATTCTGCAACTCAAGCGCGATGCCCAGGAAAGCCTGAAACTGGCCCAGGGTGTCGGCCGCGTTCAGGAAGCAGTGGGCAAGGTTCTGTCGTCGCGCTCGGCCAAACCGGCAGCAGCACCAGCGAAGAAAGTCGCTGCCAAACCTGCTGCAAGCAAAGCCCCGGCGAAGACCGCTGCGGCGAAACCTGCTGTTGCGAAAACCGCCGCCAAACCAGCGGCGAAGGCGCCAGTGAAAGCGGCTGCCAAACCAGCGGCGAAAACTGCAGCGAAGAAGCCGGCGGCGAGCGCGGCAAAACCGGCGGCTAAAACCACCGCAGCCAAACCTGCTGCAGCCAAGCCAGCAGTGAAAGCCACCCCTGCCAAAGCCGCTGCAAAGCCGGCCGCGAGCAAAGCTGCACCGGCGAAAACCGCAGCCGCCAAACCTGCTGCCAAAGCAGCAGCGAAACCAGCAGCGAAACCAGCAGCGAAACCTGCTGCCAAGACTGCGGCCAAGCCGGCCGCCGCCAAACCTGCTGCGAAAGTGGCGGTAAAACCGGCTGCCAAACCAGCCGCAACATCGGCAGCAAAACCTGCGGCAAAAACCGCTGCGAAACCGGCCGCCAAGCCAGCTGCGAAACCCGCTGCTGCCAAGCCTGCGACCGCTGCTGCAAAACCGGCCGCCAAGCCAGCCGCAAAACCAGCGGTGAAAAAGCCTGCAGCTGCCAAGCCAGCCGCGACCAAACCGGCTGCCGCTCCAGCAGCCAAGCCTGCCACTGCCGCTACCCCGGCTGCTCCAGCTGCGTCGGCACCGTCGTCCGCCACTCACTCGACCCCTTCGACTGCGCCAGCGCCAGCCGCTTCGTCGAACGTCAGCAGCACCCCGACCAGCGCTTCCTAAGTGCCGGTTGCCGCGACGCGCAGCACTTGCAGCGCGTCGCGGTTCAGGCTGGCGGCATTGCCGGCCAGGTCTTCCAGCCAGGTCACCGAACCTGCATCGTTGCGCGCCCACTCCTGCGCCACACCTTCGAGCCGTGACAGCAAGGTGCGTTCAGCTTCAAGCTCCAGTGACTTGATCTGCTCGCGCATGCCGGCCACCACCGCATCGTCGACGGCCCGCGCTTTCCATTGCAGGCGCAGGGTTCGCAGCGGCTGCACCACTTCGATATCCCACGGCGCGGTCAAGGCCTTGAGCAGGCGCACGCGCGGTTCATCGCACGCCACCGCGCGCTGCTCCAGCCACAAACCGCAGAGCAGCAGGCAGACATTGGCGCCCGCCGTTTGCAATTGCAGGCAGGCATCTTCCACGCCCGGCCGGGCGTAGACATCAAGGGCAAAACTCCACAGGTCAGAGGACATCGTGCTACTCGCGCCAGTTGTGAGCGAAGCTGGTAGACTCCGCCGCCATTATGATCCGACTTCAGAACCTGACTTTACAGCGTGGCCCGCAACGTCTGCTAGAAGACGCCGAGCTGACCCTGCACGCCGGCCACAAAGCCGGCCTCATCGGCGCCAACGGTGCCGGCAAATCCAGCTTGTTCGCCCTGCTGCGCGGCGAGTTGCACCCGGACTCGGGCGACTGCCTGCTGCCGGCCGACTGGCGTATCGCGCATATGCGCCAGGAGGTCGACACTCTCGAGCGCCTGGCGGTTGATTATGTGCTCGATGGCGACCTGCGTCTGCGCGAGGTGCAACGCGAGCTTGCCGCCGCCGAGGAGGCCCACGACGGCACCGCACTGGCGCGCCTGCACGCTGAACTCGACAGCGCCGACGGTTACACCGCCGATGCGCGGGCGCGCAAGCTGCTCGCCGGCCTGGGTTTCACCAATGAGCAGATGGACCGTCAGGTAGGCGATTTCTCCGGTGGCTGGCGGATGCGTCTGAATCTGGCGCAGGCACTGATGTGCCCGTCGGATCTGCTGCTGCTCGATGAACCGACCAACCACTTGGATCTCGACGCGATCATCTGGCTCGAAGAGTGGCTGAAGAGTTATCCGGGCACCTTGCTGCTGATTTCCCACGACCGGGATTTCCTCGACGAAGTGGTCGATCACGTCGCCCATGTCGATCAGCGCAAACTGACCCTCTACCGCGGCGGCTACACCGCCTTCGAACGCGCCCGCGCCGAGCGTCTGGCCCAGCAGCAACAGGCCTACGAGAAGCAGCAGGCGCAGCGTGCGCACATGGAAAGCTACATCGCCCGCTTCAAGGCGCAAGCGACCAAGGCCCGTCAGGCGCAGAGCCGGATCAAGGCGCTGGAGCGCATGGAAGAATTGTCGGCGGCCCACGTCGATTCGCCGTTCGACTTTGTTTTCCGCGAGTCGACCAAGATCTCCAGTCCGCTGATCGACCTGTCCGATGCACGCTTGGGTTATGGCGACAAGACCATCCTCGAGAAGGTCAAGCTGCAACTGACCCCGGGTGCGCGGATCGGTCTGCTTGGGCCGAACGGTGCGGGTAAATCGACGCTGATCAAGAACCTCGCCGGCGAGCTCGAACCGCTGGCCGGGCGCCTGACCCGTGGCGAAAACACCGTGGTCGGCTACTTTGCCCAGCATCAGCTCGACTCGCTGGATTCCAAGGCCAGCCCGTTGCTGCATTTGCAGCGTCTGGCGCCGGGTGAGCGCGAGCAGACCCTGCGTGACTTCCTCGGCGGCTTCGACTTCCGGGGCGCACGCATCGATGAGCCGGTGCTGAATTTCTCCGGTGGCGAGAAGGCCCGTCTGGCTCTCGCGCTGATCGCCTGGGAGCGGCCGAACCTGTTGCTGCTCGACGAACCGACCAACCACCTCGACCTGGAAATGCGTCTGGCGCTGACCATGGCCCTGCAGGAATTCAGCGGTGCGGTGCTGGTGGTTTCTCACGATCGGCACTTGCTCAAGAGCACCACCGACAACTTCTATCTGGTTGCCGACGGAAAGGTCGAAGAGTTCGATGGCGATCTCGAAGACTACGCACGCTGGCTGGTGGAATACCGTCAGCGCAATGCGCCGGTCAGCAACACGCCGGTCAACCCGGACAAGACCGACAAGAAAGCGCAACGCCAAGCGGCGGCAGCGTTGCGTCAGCAACTGGCGCCGCACAAGCGCGAGGCCGACAAGCTCGAAGCCGAGCTGGGCAAGCTTCACGAGAAACTGGCCAAGGTCGATGCCAGCCTCGGTGACAGCGATATCTACGAGCCGGCACGCAAAAATGAATTGCGTGATCTGCTCGCCGAACAGGCGAAATTGAAGGTTCGTGAAGCCGAGCTGGAAGAAGCCTGGATGGAAGCCCTGGAAACCCTGGAAAGCATGCAGGCGGAGCTGGAGGCGTTGTCCTGATGGAAGCCTTCAAGCTGCCTTTCTCGGCGGTGTGGGTCGAACCGCTGTGGTTCACCGCGCAGATTCTGCTGATTCTGCTGGCCGGTTACCTGACCCAGCGTTTCGTCGCCAAAGGCCTCACTCGCCTGGGTGAGCGCTATCCGTTTCCGCCGCAGTTGCTGATGCCGCTACGTGGCGTGTTGCGCTGGCTGATCATGGGCAGCGCGCTGATCTTCGTGCTCGAGCGCCTCGGCGTTTCGGCCACGGTGCTGTGGACGGCGCTGTCGGGATTTGTCGCGGTGGCGGCGGTGGCGTTCTTCGCCATGTGGAGCGTGCTGTCGAACCTGCTCTGCGCCATTCTGATCTTCACCGTCGGGCCGTTCCGCCTCGGCGACGTGGTCGAGCTGGTCGACACCACCGACAAGCCTGGCGTCAAAGGCCGGGTGATCGCAATCAATCTGCTCTACACCACGCTGGTCGAGGCCGAAGAACTCGGCACCGGCAGCGCCATGGTGCAGGTGCCGAACAGCCTGTTCTTCCAGCGATCGGTGCGGCGTTGGCGCGGGACCGATGTGTTGCCGTCGAGCGGGTTCGAGAAGTAGATCTCGGCGTTGTCTGTTCGGACGCTTTCGCTCCCACATTTGCAATGCGCGTCCCTGTGGGAGCGAGCCTGCTCGCGAAGGGGCCGTCAGCCGCACCTGCAACATTCAGCAAGAAATCGGTAGTCATCCACACGAAGCCGCATTAGCTTAGGCATTTGTCACAAGCATCAGCCGAGGTGTGCGATGGAGCTTCAAACATGGCTGGCATTTTTTGCCGCCTGCTGGGTGATCAGCCTGTCTCCGGGCGCGGGCGCCATCGCGTCGATGTCCAGCGGTCTGCAGTACGGATTCTGGCGCGGCTACTGGAACGCACTGGGCCTGCAGATCGGTCTGGCGGTACAGATCGCGATTGTCGGCGCGGGTGTTGGCGCTGTGCTCACCGCTTCGGCCACAGCGTTCCATGCGATCAAATGGTTCGGTGTCGCCTATCTGGTTTACCTGGCGATCAAGCAATGGCGCGCGCTGCCCATGGACATGAGCGATGACGCCGCAGTGCGGCCGATCGGCAAGCCACTGGCCCTGGTGTTTCGCGGCTTTCTGGTGAACATCAGCAACCCCAAGGCGTTGGTGTTCATGCTCGCGGTGTTGCCGCAGTTCATCAATCCCCATGCGCCGCTGCTGATTCAGTATCTGGTGATCGGCGTGACCATGGTGTTCGTCGACCTGATTGTCATGGCCGGCTACACCGGACTGGCGTCGAAGGTGCTGCGCCTGTTGCGCACGCCCAAGCAGCAGAAACGCATGAACCGCACCTTTGCCGGGCTGTTCATCGGCGCAGCGGCGTTTATGGCGACGTTGCGCAAAGCGGCGGCGTAAAACGCTCGGGCACAAAAAGGCGACCTCAAGAGGTCGCCTTTTTCATTTCTACCGAGACATCGGGGCAAGCGAGCTTTTCTTGAATCAATAGCGAGGGCCGCTTCGCGACCCAACGGGGATAAATCCCCTCGCCACGGAGCCCTTCGCCACAAAAGTCCTCAGATCCGGCTCAGCGTAAAATCACCGGCGCCGTATCACGCGGCAGATTGTTGCGCTGCGGCGCTTCACGCGGCTGCTCATAACCGTCACCACTACCGAGCTGCATGCTCAGTTGCCCGGCCACGTCTTCGCCCAAGGCCTTGGACACCTCACGCACCACCCGCGGACGGTTCAGCGAGATCTTGATGTCGCGATGGTTCACCAGTTTGGTGTCCTGCGCTTCACCCATCGCCGTGAAGGCCGAGGTGATCTCGTAGGTCTTGGTGTTGATCAGACTGAAATCCGCCACCAGCGTCAGGCCCAGTACCGCCGAATAGCTGTCGGTGTGCGCCAGCTCATTGATGTCCTGGGTGAAGTCGATATCGGACACGGTGCCGAACAGCACGTAGTCGGCGCCTTTGAAGTTGCCGGCCTTGATGCGCCTGATCACGTCATACACATCGCCTTTGGACGAGGCAGTGTACGGCGTGCCCTGCACCAGCTGGAACATGCCGGTACGCAGGATTTCACCCTTTATGTCGCCGGTGAATTTGCGCAACTCGCCCTGTTCGATGTAGCTGGTGGTCGCTTCGATCTCGTTGTAGCTCGAAGAACCGCTGGCGCTGTAGTAACTCTCGCGGTGATTGCTCTGCGCCGAAACGATGTGGATGTATTGCTCCACGCGCTCCTGATACGCCAGATCCGTCACCGCCACTTTCGGGGCCGCCTGCGCGCTGAAGGCGCAAGCCAGGGCCATCATGCCAATCCATGTGCGCATCGATTAACGCTCCGTGGTTTTGCGGATCTCTTTTTCGTCCATCCACTCGGCCAGACCGCTTTCGACGTCGATCAACTGCAGGCTGAATTTGTAGAAGACGTCCTTGTAGTCGCTGCTGCGCTTGACGATCGAGCTGATCGAGCCTTCGATGCGGTACTTGGCGGCAACCATGTTGCCGGTCTTGGCCACGGTGCTTTTCTTGTACAGGCCGCTCTGGTTTTGCAGCTTGAGCTGGTCAACCTGGCTCTGCATCGCATTGTTGTCGCTGGCGAAGCGCGCGACACCGGTCTTCATCAACTGAGTCTTGATGCTGGTGGTGATTTCGCGGGTGTCGATGTACTCGCTGGTCTTGTTCTTCACATCGTAGACCTGAACTACGGGACGACCCTGCAGGATGCCGGACTGGGCCAGCGAGCGGGTCATCGACTCGGCGATCATTTGCAGGTCGGTCGAACCGAATTCGTTGGTCACGGTTTCAACCGCTTTGGTGTCGCCGTAGCTGATGTTCTTGCTGCCCAGGGTCGGCGAGGTGTTGGCGCAACCGGAGGCGAGCAGGGCGATGACGGCGATGCAGGAAAAGCGTGCAAACATGAGAAAGCTCTCTCAATCAGAAATAGGGTGGCGGGTTTACGGCGTCTTGATTTCCAGACGGAAATCCACGGCTTTCGGGGTCGGCGCGATGGCCTGAATGAAGCTGGTCTGGGCGCCGTACATCATCTGGCTTTTCCACACTTCTTCTTCGGCAACCGGGAAACCTTCGGCGCCAAGCCAGGCGAAGCGGTAGTAGAAAATCTTGTTGCTGTTGAGGGTGTTGCTCAACTGCACGTTGACGGTCATGAAGCCGTTTTCACGAGCCACGCGCATGGCGCCGACGACGATGTGTTTCTGCGGGCCCATGGCCACGACTTTGCTCGCGGCGCTGCCCGGCTCCGGCGGTGGCGGGGTGGCGCAGCCTGCCAGCAAGGCGAGGGCGGCGACGGCGATGATCTTCAAGCGCATTGCAAAGACTCCGTTCTTAAGGTTGTTTGAGGCTGGCGACGTTGGTCGCGGCAGCGCTCGGCATTACGTGAGCAGCGATGCCGCCAGCGAATACCTGGTTGCCCACGGCACGCAGGCTGATCACTTGGTAGCGCTGGTCGACAGTGACCTTGACCACCGAGCCGCCCACGGCGCTCGGCAGGGTAACCTGATGCTCACCTTTTTTCAGGCGCAGACGCACCACTTGGGTGTTGTCCGGCAGGGTGCGCCATGTACGGGTATCGGCACCTTCAAGCACCGCTGAAGAAATACCCACGGCGAGACCGGCCAGCGGGTTGGTTTCGTTGATCTGCTTCTGCGCCACGCCTTTGGTGATCGCGCGCACGGTGGTGCGCACGATGATCCCCGGCATGTCATCACGCAGAGCGCGGCGGGACATGGCGGTGGTGCTGTTCAGCGCGGTCAGGTCGACTTGCTTGCCGTCGACGCCGATCTGCGCAAACGGCGCGGTGGAGGTGTCCGGTTTGATGATCGGGAACGACAGCGGAGTGATCACCACGTTGTTGGAAATTGGCAGCGGCAGCGGCACACGAATCGAGTCGCGGGCCGGGGCCAGACCGCTCTGCACGACGATGAGAATGTCGCTGTCATCGGATTTGGAAGGCTTGTCGAGATTGACCAGCGCCTGCTCGAGCAACGGCGTGTTCGGGCGCAGTTCGGCAGCCTTGCGATAACCCGGCGCGGCCAGATCCTTCTCGCCCAAAGCTTCGTAAACGAAACCGGCCAGGTAATGGCTGAACGCACTCTGGTAGCTGTTTTTCAGGCCGACCACTTCCGGTGCGTCGAGGCTGGCCACCGGATAACCCTGCAGATCCTTGTACTGGGTCTTGATGCCTTCTTTCTCGGCCTCTTCTTCGCTCTTGAGGTATTCCTTGTCGCGCAGATCGGCGATCACTGCTTCGCGTTCGTGGGTCTTTTTGATCGCCGTGCGGGCGCCATCGAAATCGTTGACCGCCAACAGGTTCAGGGCCATCTGCGTGGTCAGCATGACTTTTTCGTAGTCATAGCCTTCGTAGCGACGCACCTTGTCGTTGACGATGAAGCTGCCGAACTGCGCCAGGTACTTGGCCGAGTCGAGCTTGACCGCGTCTTCCCACTGACCGACCACCTGATCGGCACTGCCCCAGGCGTTCTGGCTGCCCGACAGGTCGCCCTTGGCGCGCAGCAGTTCGCCTTTCTCGAAGTAATAGAGCAGGTCTTTGTCGGTACCGGTGTTGTTCTTTTCCAGCAGGGTCAGCGCGGCGTCGACGTTGCCGGAAGCCAGTTGCTGATTGGTCTGGGCCAGTTCGGAATCGTAGTTGCGAAACGCTGCGCAGCCGGACAACAGCGTGACGGCGCTGAGCGCGAGCAGCATGGGAGCGCGGAATGCCATGGGTACTTCTTCCCTGAGTAACAAAACTTGCAGCCGCGTGTGCTGGTCGGGCTGGTGTGACCTATCGACGGCGGCGCTGGCCTCCTGCCAATTCCTCATGCGTGAGGAGCTTTTGATGCCGGCTCGCTGGGCGAGGGCGCGGCATTATAAACGTGGGGTGATGGCTATGTAATAGCTTTTTGGGTGCATTTCTAGATGTTGTGCCATCACTTCTCCGCAGAAGCGGGTTTATCCAACGCGGGTTTTTGATTCGGTACAAAGGCTGATCCGACGGTATAGACCTGATCCCGGAATACCCGCAGGTGCAGAATCTGGCAGTCCTGGTCGACGCGCATTTCAAAAGGGTGGTCTATGGACGCAGGCGCAAAACGGAAGGTATGCAGGCCTTTCTTCAAGCGCAGGCGGGCGACCAGCGTCTTGTCCGGCAACGCTCGCCATGTGCGGGTGTCGGCTTCTTCGAACGGATCATGCTGAGTGACGATCAACGAGGCTTTCGCCGGGTTGCGCTCGTTTTCCTGCGCTTGACCGATGGCGGCCATGTTGGCGCGGAACATCGCCCGCGAGATGATTTGCGGCATGTCGTCGCGCAGTGTGCGCATGGACATATCGGTCACGCTATTGATCACTACCAACGGCTGTTTGCGACCGTCTACGGTGATATGGCTGAAGTTGGGCGTGACCGCGTCCGGCACCATCACCGGGAATGAAATGGGCGCGATGATGACCAGCGTTTCGTTCAGACGAACCGGGATCGGCACTTGCACTGAGCTGCGAGCCGGAGCCAGGCCACTCTGGATAATCAGCAACACATCGCTTTCATCGGCTTTCGCTGGCGGTTTGTCGAGATTGCGCAGGGCCTTTTGCAGCAAGGGCATATCCGGCCGCAGTTCGATCGCCTGACGATAACCGGCCGCCGCGAGGGCGCGTTCGCCGAGGGCTTCATAGGTGAATCCGGCCAGATAGTGGCTGAACGCACTTTGGTAGCCGTTTTTCAGCTCAACGACCTGCGGCGCATCAAGCAAGGCGACCGGGTAGCCTTCCAGTTCTTTGTAATGGAGAATTTTGCCCTGAGCTTTCGCCTGTTCCTCGGCCGCTTCGTATTGCTTTTCACGCTGGCGGGCGATCAATGCTTCGCGTTCGTGGGTTTTCCTGATGTCTGCGCGGGCGCCGGCAAAGTCATTGACGGATAGCTGGTTCAAGGCCATTTGCGTAGTCAACATGACCTTTTCGTAATCGTAGCCTTCATAGCGCCGCAGCTTGTCGTTGACCAGCATCGTGCCCATTTCATCACCGAAACGGGCCAGTAATTTCATCGCGCCGGACGGGTTGGCTTCCTCGCGCTGGAAGATCATCCGGTCGGCATTGCGCCAAGCGTCCTGGCTGTCGGGCAGGGCACTGCCAGCGCTGAGGATCGCGCCTTTTTCCAGGTAATACAGCAGATCCTTGTCTTCCCACGGGTTGTTCATTTCCACCAGTGCCAGAGCCCCGGTCAGATTGCCCCGGGTCATTTGCTCGGTGGTCTGCTGCATTTCAAGATCGTAGTTGCGATAAGCGGCACAACCGCTCAACTGAACAGCGACGCAAAGCAGCAAAACGAACGGAAGACTCCGCATTGAGGTTGATTCCTTGCGCGCAAATGCTCTGGGGCGGGCAGTATAAAGTGGATGGTGGCAAATGGCTGCGATCTTGATCGAACGTGTCGAGGCTCAATCGGCAGCGGGCAGTGCGGCAATACTCGGCGACAAATGCTGCTGCCGTCTGCCGGGTATTTCCTGCCAATCAAAGCGAAACGCCGACAAAGCTTGAGAGAAATGTCTTCGAAGTGAACAATATGTAACTTCGCATTTCCATTTGAGATTCGTTCATGACTGCCTCGTCCCGATTGCTGGCCTGGCTGCTGTTCCCGTTATTGTCCCTGAGCAGCCTGCCGCTGCTGGCCGATACCGTGGAAGGCGCGCCGCAAGCGTTGCACCTGCTCGATTACATCAGTGCCGATTACCCGCCAACGGTCGCGGCAGGCAAAGTCATCGACGATGGCGAATACCGCGAGCAGCTGGAATTCACTCAGGTTCTGCAAGGCTTGATCACTGCATTACCGGCCAAACCGGAAAAAGCCGCGCTGGAACAGGGCGTGGAGTCTTTGCACGCCGCCATCAGTGCGAAGCAGGACGGTGCCGATGTCGCCCGTCAGGCCCGACAGCTGGGGGCGAAACTGGCGGTGGCTTATGAAGTCAGCCAGGCACCGATCATCACCCCGGACCCGACACGCGGTGCGCCGCTGTATGCGCAAAATTGCTCGGTGTGCCACGGCGACACTGGCGCGGGCGACGGCCCGGCCGGCGTCGGTCTGACCCCTGCGCCAGCCAACCTGCGCGATGCTGCGCGCATGGATCACCTGAGCCTGTACGCGATCTACAGCACCCTCGGCCAGGGCGTCGAAGGCACCGACATGCCGGCGTTTGCCGATCAGCTCGATGATCGCCAGCGCTGGGATCTGGCCACCTACATTGCCGGCTTCAGTGCCGATGCGGCGGCCGACAAGTCCGACAAGGTCTACAACATCGCCGACCTGGCCCGCCAGACCCCGGCCGAGGTGCAGGCGGCGGAGGGCGCAGAGGTCGCGGCGACGTTCCGTGCCCAGCGCGCACAACCACCGCAGGTCAAACGCGGTCCGGCGCAGTTGCTCGATTACACCGCCGCCACGCTGGACAAGAGCCTCGCGGCCTACCGCGCCGGGGAACATGATCAGGCCTATGACCTGTCGGTAGCGGCATATCTGGAAGGCTTCGAGCTGGTCGAAAGCTCGCTGGACAACGTCGATGCCAACGTGCGCAAGGACACCGAAAAATCGCTGATGGCTTACCGGCAGTCGCTGCAGGACGGTCTGCCGGTCGAACAGGCCGAACAGCGTCTGGACGCAGCCAAGGCCAAACTCAAGGAGTCCGCCGGTCTGCTGGGCAGCGATGGTCTGAGCTGGTCGCTGAGCTTCATCTCCGGTCTGCTGATTCTGCTGCGCGAAGGCCTGGAAGCGATTCTGGTGCTGGCGGCGATCCTCGCCTTCTTGCGCAACACCGGTCAGCAGTCAGCGGTGCGCAGTGTCAACGTTGGCTGGGGCCTGGCCTTGCTGGCGGGTTTGGGCACCTGGGCACTGGCGGCGTACGTCATCGACGTCAGCGGTTCGCAGCGTGAGTTGCTGGAAGGCGCGACCGCGCTATTTGCCAGCGTCATGGTGTTGTGGCTCGGCGTGTGGATGCATGACCGCCGTCATGCGGCGGCCTGGCAGGATTACATCAAGAGCAGCCTGGTCGGCGGCGGTGGACGTTTCGGCTTTGCGATCCTGGCGTTCTTCTCGGTGTACCGCGAATTGTTCGAGGTGATTCTGTTCTACGAAACCCTGTGGCTGCAGGCCGGGCCTGCCGGGCACAACGCGGTGCTGGCTGGCGGTGCCACGGCGCTGGTGCTGCTGGTCGGCCTGGCGTGGGTGATTCTGCGCGGCTCGGCGAAACTGCCGCTGACCTTGTTTTTCAGCATCAACGCCGCGCTGTTGTGCGCGTTGTCGGTGGTGTTTGCCGGGCATGGCGTCAAAGCCTTGCAGGAAGCCGGGATCTTCGGCACACGGCCGGTGGCGTTCTTTGAATTCGACTGGCTGGGAATCCATGCCGATGCCTATTCGTTGACCGCGCAGGTGGTGGCGATTGTGGCGATTGCTGTGCTGTATGGGCGTAGTTGGGTGGCGGAGAAGCGTCGGGTTTCGGCTGCATAAAGGCATTCGCTGCGCTCATATTCGCGAGCAGGCTCGCTCCCACAGGTTCGGTATGT
>NZ_WBRZ01000073.1:0-21375 GCF_008923895.1 Pseudomonas sp. GXM4 | reverse complement strand
CGGTTCTGGGTGAGAGGTTACAGATGCGATTCGGCGTATTCGGCCAGGATCGAGCGAGGCACCCCTTGCAGGGTGATGTGCACACCGTTGGGGAAATCCTTGAAGCGTTCGGTCAGGTAGGTCAGCCCGGAGCTGGTCGCGGACAGGTAAGGGGTGTCGATCTGCGCCAGGTTGCCCAGGCACACCACTTTGGAACCGGCGCCGGCACGGGTGATGATGGTTTTCATCTGGTGCGGCGTGAGGTTCTGGCATTCGTCGATCAGGATCAGGCTTTGCTGGAAGCTGCGACCGCGAATGTAGTTGAGCGATTTGAACTGCAACGGCACTTTGCTGAGGATGTAGTCGACGCTGCCATGGGTGTTTTCGTCATCCATGTGCAAGGCTTCGAGGTTGTCGGTGATGGCGCCCAGCCAAGGCTCCATTTTTTCCGCTTCGGTGCCGGGCAGGAAGCCGATTTCCTGGTCCAGGCCCTGCACGCTGCGGGTGGCGATGATGCGGCGATAACGTTTGCTGACCATGGTCTGCTCGATCGCAGCGGCCAGCGCCAGAATGGTTTTACCGGAACCGGCGGCGCCGGACAGGTTGACCAGATGAATGTCCGGGTCAAGCAACGCATACAGCGCCAGACTCTGATAGATGTCGCGCGGCTTCAGGCCCCAGGCCTCCTGATGCAGCAGCGGTTCCTGATGCAGGTCGAGGATCAGCAGGCGGTCTTCCTGGATTTCCTTGATCCAGCCGACAAAGCCCTGCTCGTCGATGATGAACTCGTTGATGTGCACGGCCGGCAGGTTGTCGATCAGTTGCACCTGATGCCAGGTGCGGCCGTGGTCCTGACGGGTTTCGACCTTGCTCACGCGGTCCCAGAAGGAGCCGGTCATGTTGTGGTAGCCGTTGGGCAGCAGGGACACGTCATCGACCAACTGGTCGGTGCTGTAGTCCTCGGCGTCGATGCCACAGGCGCGCGCCTTGAGGCGCATGTTGATGTCTTTGGTGACCAGCACCACCGGTTTTTGCGGATCGCGGGTATGCAGATCAATCAGTTGGTTGATGATTTTGTTGTCGTTCAGGTGCTCGGGCAGAATCAGGTTCGACTCGGCCTGTTTGCTCATCAGAATTGACAGCAAGCCTTTCGGCCCGCCCTTGCCGCGCTGGATCGGCACACCCAGTTCGACGTCCTCGGGGGACGCATCGCCCAAGGTCTTGTCGATCAGGCGGATCGCCTGACGGCATTCGGCGGCCACGCTGTGATGGCCGCTCTTGAGCTTGTCCAGCTCTTCCAGCACGGTCATCGGGATGGCGACGTGGTGTTCTTCGAAATTCAGCAGGGCATTTGGATCGTGAATCAATACGTTGGTATCGAGTACATACAGGATTGGCTGGTTGGAGGAAGGGCTGCGTCCGTGATCATCCATACTCGGTCACCTTTGTGGGAGCCATTCGACGCAATACCGTGACAGTGCTGCGCCTCGAGGTGACTGCCGAATTCATCCACGAGGGCCTGGATGAACTGCACACAATAGGAGTCTGGGAAGACGCCACCTGTGTTGCAGGTTTCGGCGGTCTGCCTTCGTAATACTCCAAAACCGATGACATAAAAAAGCACTTTGACGGTTTTTTTAAGTTTATTTTGCAGAGTGACGAAAAGCCCTTGGCGGACTCCCCGTACCCCGCTAAAGTCGGAAGTCCGCCTGCATCGAATTCCTCCTGAAAATCACCCCAAGCCCAATGTTTCCGGGCTTTTTGTCGTTTCTCAACGAAACGCGTCCTGACAGTCTTCCCAGCCAATGCCGCTCTGCGCAGTCTGTGTGATCAGCCACGGCAGCGATGTCTTCACCGCATCCTGTTTCATGTTGAAATTGATCACCCCGTGCCGCCACAGCAGCATCAGGGTCAACACTCGCTGCGCGCTCGCCGGCCCCTTGAGCTTGCCGGCACCGTCCTGGGCATCGATGTCCCACAGTGCCACTTGCAGGCCCTGGCTATTGAAAAAACCCTGCGCGTCACTGCGGCGCTGGCCATCCGGCGGACGGAATAGCGGCACGTAGTTTTCCGGCAGTTTGTTCTTCACCAGATCGGCGCTGCGTCGCACCGAATCCTGCCAGTCCTGCCAATGGCTGTGGGAGCGGAACTCCCAGCCCTGCACGCCCACGCACTGCCGGGAGAAACTCGCCTGCAGGCTGCTGACCGAACGGCCGGCGAGTCGCGCCTGAATATCCTTGCCCAGAACAAAGAACGTTCCGCTCAGATTGGACTTGCGCAGGTATTCGGTCAGCCAGTCGGTGTTGTCCGGTTGCACGTTGGCGGCGCTGTCGAACGTCAGCAGAAACAGCCGGTCGTGCATGTCGTCGCCGTTGCGCTCGTAGTCGCCAAAACGATCGAACTCGTTACTGGTTTGCGGCGACAGCGCAGCCTTGCGCATCAACTCGTCGAGGTACTGCAAATGGAAGATCCGGCTCGGCTCGGCCCATTTGGTGTAATAACTGTCGTCGCTGACCACGAACTTGGCCGCCTGCTCGCGCAGGGTCGGCAGGTCTTCGACGAGGAAGCAGAACGAGGCGTCCTGATCGCAGCTTTGCTGGGCGTGGTTGTAGTTGGCGAGCAAGCGCTGCCAGAGGCGCTGGCGCAGCTGATTGACCGCATCGATATTGACCGTGCGCAGGCCCAGGCGCTGGGCCAGTGCCGCCTCGTCGATGGACTCGGTGCCGAGCAGGCCGCGAGCGAACATGAGGATTTCCGCCCGCGACGCGACGTCGAACAGGGTCGGGTTGCTGATCTGCTCCGGCCAGGTCGTGCGATCCAGCGTCGCCGCGTCGCCGGGCGCCGCCATGGCGCCGAAGCTCAGCAGCCACGCGGTGAATATAAGAACAATGCGCAAAGGGATGTCTCCATAACAAAACCCGCGCGGCACTATAGCTGATCCTGTCCTGTTCCCCCTCAGCCACGGATGATCGTTCCCACGCTCTGCGTGGTAACGCCTCCCCGGACGCTCCGCGTCCGACGACTGTGACGCAGAGCGTCACGGGCTGCATTCCCACGCGGAGCGTGGGAACGATCATGTAAATCCGCTTTCGCGAGCAGGCTCGCTCCCACAAGGGGTTTGAGTTAAGCCGTCGATCACCTATGGGCTTGATAGCTGGAGTCAACCCGGACAACCCCCTAGAATCGCCCCCACGATTAAAGGAGACGACTTCATGCTGATGGTGATTTCCCCCGCCAAGACCCTCGACTACGAAACACCGCCGGCGACCCAGCGCTTTACCCAGCCGCAGTACCTCGACCATTCCCAGGAATTGATCCAGCAGCTGCGCGAGCTGAGTCCGGCGCAGATCAGCGAGTTGATGCACGTGTCCGACAAGATCGGTGGCCTCAATGCCGCGCGTTTCGGCAGTTGGACGCCGGCCTTCACCCCGGAAAACGCCAAACAGGCGCTGCTCGCCTTCAAGGGCGATGTGTACACCGGCCTGGATGCGCAGTCCTTCAGCGAAGCGCAATTCGATTACGCGCAAAAACACCTGCGCATGCTCTCCGGCCTATATGGCCTGCTGCGGCCGCTGGACCTGATGCAACCCTATCGCCTGGAAATGGGCACCAAACTGGCCAACGCCCGTGGCAAGGATCTGTATGCGTTCTGGGGCACGCGCATCAGCGAGTGGCTGAACGAAGCGCTGGCCGAGCAAGGCGATGACGTACTGCTCAACCTTGCATCCAACGAATACTTTTCCGCGGTCAAGCGCAGCGCGTTGAAGGCGCGGATCATCAACACCGAGTTCAAGGATCAGAAGAACGGCCAGTACAAGATCATCAGTTTCTACGCGAAGAAAGCGCGCGGCCTGATGAGCCGCTTTGTGATTGAGGAACGCATCAACGACCCGGCTCAGCTCAAGCAATTCGATGTACAAGGTTATCGCTACAGCGCCGAGCAGTCGAAACCCGACAATCTGGTGTTTTTGCGCGACCACGCCCCGGAATAAAGCATGCCCTTTGCACGACTCTTTTCGGCAGGAGTCGTGCAGTCCGCCCGAAGTCAAAATCCCCTCGCGACATATCGCCAAATTCATGGCGCCAATAAAACCACACTCTATTTTCTAATTTTAGTTTCACTCGACACTGAAGTTTTTTTTCAGTAGTGGCACCTAAATTTTTTACCCGTAGTGGCACAAAACTATCGGCCCCGGTTTCGCCCCGATAACTAAAGGGCGAAATCGTTAGTGCTATCAATTTGCACCCAGTGCCATCTTCATCAATATTTCAAAAAATTTCGGCTGGCACGATGAGCGGGCTGGAACTATGTCCAAATGCATTGCTCATACCACCGGTAACGATTCTCGCCGAGTTTGTACGAGATAACTTACGCAGAGCTGATAGCCATGTAACCAAGTTGTCACAGCAACTTGCCTGAGTGACTAACGAGTCTCAAAACAATCGAAGGACAGGAGATACGCACCATTAATATCCCCTACAAAGGCCAAGGCCGCGCCCCTATAAACGTGCTCGCCTGAGCACCTAACTGCTTGATTTACCGGCTCCCTACCGGACGTCGAGCAGGCTACACGACTGCACTAGAGTCTTCCCGCACGGAAGATCGGCTGCATAACAGGGCAAGTCATAACAACAAGGCCTAGTTGCGCACATCTTGAGTGCACTTATTAGACACTCGGAACTTTGTATGCCTGCACACGGCATTGTGGCGCCTGTAAGCCGCACTTCCGAGTGCACTAGTGACCGCTGAACACCATTAACTCCGGCCTTCTAAGGCCTGATATATACAGAGGTAATTGCGATGCGCATCAGCATATTTGGTTTGGGTTACGTTGGCGCAGTATGTGCCGGTTGCCTGTCTGCACGGGGTCATGACGTAGTTGGCGTCGATGTTGCCAAAGACAAGATCGACATGATTAACGCCGGCAAATCGCCGATTGTAGAACCAGGCCTGGGCGAACTGCTGCAGCAGGGTATCCAGACCGGTCGTCTGCGCGGCACGACCAACTTCGCCGAGGCGATTCGTGATACCGACCTGTCGATGATCTGCGTCGGCACGCCAAGCAAAAAGAACGGCGACCTGGAACTGAACTACATCGAGGCCGTGTGCCGCGAGATCGGTTTTGTCCTGCGTGAAAAAACCACCCGCCACACAATCGTCGTGCGCAGCACCGTGTTGCCAGGCACCGTGGCCAACGTGGTCATCCCGATTCTGGAAGACTGCTCGGGCAAGAAAGCCGGCGTCGATTTCGGCGTTGCGGTCAACCCGGAATTCCTCCGCGAATCCACCGCCATCGCTGACTACGATCAGCCACCGATGACCGTTATCGGCGAGTTCGATACCGCCTCGGGCGACGTTCTGCAATCGCTGTACGAAGAACTCGACGCACCGATCATCCGCAAGGACATCGCCGTTGCCGAGATGATCAAGTACACCTGCAACGTTTGGCACGCGACCAAAGTGACCTTCGCCAACGAGATCGGCAACATCGCCAAAGCGGTCGGCGTCGATGGCCGTGAAGTGATGGAAGTGGTTTGCCAGGACAAGACCCTCAACCTGTCCCAGTACTACATGCGCCCGGGCTTCGCCTTCGGCGGTTCGTGCCTGCCTAAAGACGTGCGTGCCCTGACCTACCGCGCCGGTTCCCTGGACGTCGAAGCGCCGCTGCTCAACTCGCTGATGCGCAGTAACGAATCGCAAGTGCAGAACGCTTTCGACATCGTTGAAAGCCACGAAAAACGCAAAGTCGCCCTGCTCGGTCTGAGCTTCAAGGCCGGCACCGACGACCTGCGCGAAAGCCCGCTGGTCGAACTGGCGGAAATGCTGATCGGCAAGGGTTACGACCTGAGCATCTACGACAGCAACGTCGAATACGCCCGTGTCCACGGTGCGAACAAGGACTACATCGAATCGAAGATTCCGCACGTATCGTCCCTGCTCAACTCCGACTTCGACTCGGTGATCGATAACTCCGACGTGATCATCCTCGGCAACCGCGACGAGAAATTCCGTTCGCTGGCCCAGGAAGCGCCGCAGGGCAAGCAAGTCATCGACCTGGTGGGCTTCATGTCCAAGGCCACCAGCGCCGGTAGCCGCACCGAAGGGATCTGCTGGTAACGCAGCCCCAAGCGACAAGCGTCGAGCTGCAAGTCAACGCGATTGGCTTGCAGCTTGAAGCTTGCAACTTGCAGCTTCCCTTACCTTCGGATGACGGTTATGACCAAGCTCAAACATTTTTTTCTGCAATCAGCCGGCTGGCTTTTTTATCTCAGTCTGCTGATGGGCCTGGCCTTGATGCTGCCCACGTCCACATTCGACTCCGAGTCGAAGGACTTCATTTTCCTGATTGGCGCCGTGGGTATCTGGCGCTACTCGATGGGTGCAACGCACTTTGTGCGCGGCATGATTTTTCTCTACATCGTTTACCCGCACTTGCGTCGCAAAGTACGCAAGCTGGGTAAAGCGGCCGATCCGTCGCATGTGTTTCTGATGGTCACCAGCTTTCGTATTGACGCGCTGACCACCGCGCAGGTCTACAGCTCGGTGATCCGCGAAGCCATCGACTGCGAACTGCCGACCACCATTGTCTGCTCGATCGTGGAAATGTCCGACGAGCTGCTGGTCAAGGCGTTGTGGGCGCGGATGAATCCGCCGGAGCGAGTCAAGCTCGACTTCGTGCGTATTCCCGGTACCGGCAAGCGCGATGGTCTGGCCTTCGGTTTCCGCGCGATCTCCCGTCACCTGCCGGACGACCGTGCCGTGGTGGCCGTGATCGACGGCGACACCGTGCTCGGCGAAGGCGTCGTGCGCAAGACCGTGCCGTGGTTCCAGCTGTTCGGCAATGTCGGCGGCCTGACCACCAACGAGTTCTGCGAAGTGCGCGGCGGCTACATCATGAGCGAATGGCACAAGCTGCGTTTCGCCCAGCGCCACATCAACATGTGCTCGATGGCCCTGTCCAAGCGCGTACTGACCATGACCGGTCGGATGTCGGTATTCAAAGCCTCCGTGGTGACCAATCCGGAATTCATCGCCGACGTTGAAAGCGACTCGCTGCAACACTGGCGTCTGGGCCGCTTCAAGTTCCTGACCGGTGACGACAAGTCGAGCTGGTTCAGCCTGATGCGCCTGGGTTACGACACCTTCTACGTGCCGGACGCCGCGATCAACACCGTTGAACATCCGCCGGAAAAGAGCTTCATCAAGGCCAGCCGCAAGCTGATGTTCCGCTGGTACGGCAACAACCTGCGCCAGAACTCCCGTGCACTGGGTCTGGGTATCCGCCGCCTCGGCGCGTTCACCTCGGTGGTGCTGTTCGACCAGCGCGTGTCGATGTGGACTTCGCTGCTCGGCCTGACCGTCGCACTGATCGCCAGCTTCAAGTACGGCACCGCGTTCATCCTCGTGTACCTGCTGTGGATCGGTATCACCCGCCTGATCCTGACGCTGTTGCTGTCGTGTTCCGGTCACCGCATCGGCCCTGCTTACCCGGCGATTCTGTATTACAACCAGATCGTTGGCGCCCTGGTGAAGATCTACGTGTTCTTCCGCCTCGACCAACAATCCTGGACTCGCCAGCCCACATCCCTGACCCGTGATCTCGCCAGCTTTCAACGTTGGTTCAACACCTGGTCGTCTCGGACCATGACCTTCTCCGCCGGCAGCATTTTTGTCGCCGTGCTGCTGATGATGGTCTGACCCGCTCCTATTGAATTAACAAGGAAATCGCCCCTATGAATACCGCCGTCAACGTCAACGTAGTGCATGAATCCGAAGCCCAGCGCCAGCACGCTCGCGTGAAAATCCCGGCCAAGCTGCGTTTCTTCGGCCCTGACCGGACTCCGCTCGAAGCGCGGGTCCTCGATCTGTCGGCTGGCGGTCTGGCGTTCAACGCCGGGCAGATGCCGCTGACCATCGGCGAGGTGTACAAGGCGCGTCTGCAATTTGTCATCGACAACCTCGGCCTGGCCATGGACGTTGAACTGCAGGTGCGTTCCTTCGATCGCGCCACCGGCCGCGCCGGCTGCCAGTTCCAGAACCTCGAACCGCAGGACATTTCCACCCTGCGCCACCTGATCACTTCGCACCTGGCCGGCGACATCGTCAGCATCGGCGAAGTGCTGGCGACCCTGCAGCGCGACAACTTCACCAAGGCGCGCAAGAACAAGACCAACGACACCGGCATGACCCCGTTCGGCCGCCTGAAAGCCGTGACCTTCAGCGCCGGTATTTTCGCCGTTGGTCTGGTCGCTGCCGGTTTCATCTTCAAGTCGGTGTACGGCATGTACTTCGTCAGCCACGCCCAGGCCGGTCTGGTCAGCGTGCCGGGGATGAACATCACCATGCCGCGTGACGGCACCGTGCAGAGCCTGGTCAAGTCCGACGGCGTTGCCGCCAAAGGCGCACCACTGGCGACCTTCAGCACCAGCATGCTCGACGTGCTCAAGGGCCATCTGGCCGAAGACCAACTGGCCCCGGCCAAGGTTGAAGAACTGTTCGGCAAGCAAATGACCGGCACCCTGACTTCGCCGTGCGACTGCACCGTGGCCCAGCAACTGGTGGCTGACGGTCAGTACGCGAGCAAGGGCGACGTGATCTTCCAACTGGTGCCGCGCAACACCCAGGCCAACGTTGAAGCACGCTTCTCCTATCGCCAGTTCGGCGACGTGCGTCCAGGCACTCCGGTGAGCTTCCAGATCGCTGGCGAAGACAAGACCCGCACCGGCAAGATCGTCAGCAGCACCAGCCTGAAGAGCGCCGACCTGTCCTCCGACATTCGCGTACAGATCCAGCCTGACGAGCCGCTCGACAGCAGCCTGGCCGGCCGCCCGGTGGAAGTGAACAGCGACCGTGGCCCGAACCTGAACTGGCTGATCGACAAAGCCATGGCTGCCGGTCTTTAAGTCGAGGACATGCCTGTGACTATCACCAGTCTCTTCAGAACGCCGCTATCCCTGTGGGAGCTGGCTTGCCAGCGATTGGATCAATGCGGTCTTGCTGAAACACCGAGTCGCCTGAATCGCTGGCAAGCCAGCTCCCACAAGGGCCCCATGTGCGCCTTGGCATTGGCGGTGAGCTTGGCCGGTTGCGCCGGGCTGCCCGATCAGCGTCTGGCCAACGAAGCGCTCAAGCGTGGCGACACCGCCACCGCTGCGCAGAACTACCAGCAACTGGCCGATCTGGGTTACAGCGAGGCGCAAGTCGGCCTGGCCGATATCCAGGTCGACAGCCGCGACCCGGCGCAGATGAAACAGGCCGAAGCGACTTACCGCGCAGCGGCCAGCGTGTCGCCGCGTGCCCAGGCACGTCTGGGTCGTCTGCTGGTGGCCAAGCCGGGCTCCACCGAAGCCGAGCACCACGAAGCCGAAACGCTGCTGAAAAAAGCCGCCGCCAATGGCGAAGGCAACACGTTGATCCCGCTGGCGATGCTGTATCTGCAATACCCGCACAGCTTCCCGAACATCAACGCCCAGCAGCAGATCGATCAGTGGCGCAAATCCGGTTACCCGGAAGCGGGTCTGGCGCAAGTGCTGCTGTATCGCACCCAGGGCACTTACGACCAGCATCTGGATGACGTGGAAAAAATCTGCAAGGCCGCGCTCAACACCACCGACATCTGCTACGTCGAACTGGCCACCGTTTATCAGAAACGTGGCCAGCCGGAGCAACAGGCCGAGCTGATCAAGCAGATGCAGGCCGGTTACAGCCGTGGCACCGTCACCGCGCAGCGTGTCGATTCGGTGGCCCGCGTGCTGGCCGATTCGACCCTGGGCAAGACCGACGAAAAAACCGCGCAGGCGCTGCTCGAGCCGATCGCTCCCGGCTACCCGGCGTCGTGGGTCACCCTCGCGCAATTGCTTTACGACTTCCCCGAACTGGGCGACGTCGACCAGATGATGAAGTACCTGGACAACGGTCGCGCTGCCGACCAGCCGCGCGCCGAACTGTTGCTGGGCAAGGTCTACTACGAAGGCAAACTGGTCCCGGCCGACGCGAAAGTCGCCGAGGAACATTTCCAGAAAGCCGTCGGCCGCGAAGTCGCTGCCGATTACTACCTCGGCCAGATCTACCGTCGTGGCTACCTGGGCAAGGTCTATCCGCAGAAGGCTCTGGACCATCTGCTGACCGCTGCGCGCAACGGCCAGAACAGTGCCGACTTCGCCATCGCCCAGTTGTTTTCCCAAGGCAAGGGCACCAAGCCCGACCCGCTGAACGCCTACGTGTTCAGCCAACTGGCCAAGGCCCAGAACACCCCGCAAGCCGATGAACTGGCAGCGACCCTCGAGGCGCAACTGCCGCCCGAGCGCCTGCCCGAAGCCCGCCGCCTGTTGCAACAGGAACAGGCCAGCCGTGGCGCCCTGAACTCGAACACGCTGCAACTGCACGCCCTGCAAGAAGAAGACGGCGAGGAAAAACTATGAAGCTGAACCCATTCGTGAAGGCCGGTATTGGCCTCACCTTCGCGCTGATCTGGTCTTGCCCGACACTGGCTGCGATGACTGAAACCAAGAACTTCGGTCTGGAAGTGAAACTCACCGGCCAGTCCGAAGACGACCGTGACCTCGGCACTGCCGGCGGCGGTGACGTCAATGGCGTGGGCCTCGACCTGCGTCCGTGGATCTACGGCGAAAGCGGCGCGTGGAGCGCCTACGCGATGGGTCAGGCGGTGACCTCGACCGACATCATCGAGACCGACACCCTGCAACAATCGGACGGCGAACAGGCCACCGACAGCGGTGATCGCGAAACCAAGAAAAACTACCTGGCGATGCGCGAGTTCTGGGTCGGCTACAGCGGCCTCACCCCGTACCCGGGCGAGATGCTCAAGTTCGGTCGCCAGCGTCTGCGCAATGACGACGGCCAATGGCGTGACACCAACATCGAAGCGCTGAACTGGACCTTTGACACCACCCTGCTGCGCGCCAATGCCGGTGTTGCCGAGCGTTTCAGCGAATACCGCACCGACTTGAAAGAGCTGGCGCCGAAAGACAAGGATCGCCTGCACGCCTACGCCGACGCTGCTTATCAGTGGACACCGGGCCAGTGGGTCGGCATTCGCGGCCACCACACTCACGATGACGGCAAACTCGATTACGCCGAGCCGGGCGTCCCGCGCGACTCGCTGGACAAGACCGAGAACGGCGACATCAGCTGGATCGGCCTGACTGCCGACAGCGACGCCTACAACTGGCGCAACACCAACACCGTCAACTACTGGGGCAGCATCACCGGCATGAGCGGCGACCGCGACACGGTCAATGCGCTGAACGCCGACGGCACGCGCCCGACACAAGCCAAGCGCAGCGATGACATCAGCGGCTGGGCAGCCGATGTCGGCGTGCGTCTGCGCCTCGATCCGCAGTGGCAAGTCGGCGGTGCCTACGCCCGCGCCAGTGCCGATTACGAACAGAACGGTCTGGAGAGCAACCGCTCCAACTACACCGGTACCCGCTCGCGCGTGCACCGTTTCGGCGAAGCGTTCCGTGGCGAAATGAACAACATGCAGACCGCCACCCTGTTCGGTTCGTGGATGGTCAACGACGAGTACGACGCCAGCCTGATCTACCACAAGTTCTGGCGTGTCGACGGCAACAAGCCGGTCGGCAGCAACGGCATCAACGCGGTGGAAAACAACACCGACGACGTCACCGGCGCAATCCTCTCCAGCACATCCTTGCCGCTTGAAGATGGCAACAAGGACCTGGGTCAGGAAATGGACCTGGTCGTCACCAAGTACTTCAAGCAAGGCCTGTTGCCGGCGGCGTTGAGCCAGTCGATCGACGAGCCTTCGGCACTGGTGCGATTCCGTGGCGGTGTGTTCAAACCGGGCGATGCCTATGGCAGCCAGGTTGATTCCTACATGCACCGCGCATTCATTGACGTGATCTGGCGCTTCTGATGCAAACCGCCAAGGGAGTGCCCGACATGATCAGCACCAGAACAGGCTCACTCAGCCTGCTGGCCGGCGCGATGCTGCTGGCCAGCGCCAGCGCCTTCGCCAATGTTGAACCGGCGAAACCTGCGAACGTGGCCAAAGAACTGCAACAGGCCAAGACCTACACCGTCAGCAGCGCGCCGACCGACGCGCTGAAACTGGCCAAGCCGACACTGCCCGACCTCTCCGGCTTCACCGCCGAAGCCGCTGCGGCGAAGATAGTGCGCAGCAAGCCGGGCAAGATCAGCGTGCGCCGGATGATGCAGGAAAACGCCCTGAAGGACTTCATCGGCGGCGATAACAAGATGGCCGAGTGGGTCGTGCGTCAGCACGGCATCCCGCAGGCCATCTTCATCGACGACGGCTACATGAACCTCAAGGATCTGGCGAAAAAACTGCCCAAGCAGTATTTCAGCGAGACGTCCCCGGGCGTGTACCTGGCCAAATTGCCGATCGTGGTCGGCGAGAAAGGCATCCTCGAAATCGATGGCCAGACCCAGGAACTGCGCCTGTCCCAGGAAGCCGGTTCGTTCCTGGTCAACGACGGCAAACTGTTCGTGCGTGACACCAAAGTCACCGGCTGGCGCGAGAAGGACAACGGCCCGGCGACCTTCCGTTCGCCGAAGGAATTCCGTCCGTTCCTGCTCTCCTGGGGCGGCACCGAGACCTACATCGTCAACAGCAAGATGGCCAGTTTCGGTTACGCCAACAGTAAGTCGTACGGGGTGAGTATTTCCCAGTACACGCCGAACATGGCCAAGGTCCTCAAGCGCCCGGAACCGACCGGCTGGATCGTCGGCTCCGAGTTCTCGGACATGTGGTACGGCTTCTACTGCTACGAAACCAGCGACTTTGTGGTCAAGGGCAACACCTACAAAGACAACATCGTCTACGGCATCGACCCGCATGACCGCTCGCACCGTCTGATCATTGCCGAGAACACCGTTCACGGCACGAAGAAGAAGCACGGGATCATTATTTCCCGTGAGGTCAACGACAGCTTCATCTTCAACAACAAGAGTTTCGACAACAAGTTGTCGGGCCTGGTGATCGACCGTAACAGCGTCAACAACATCATTGCCTACAACGAGATCTACAAGAACCACACCGACGGCATCACGCTCTACGAGTCCGCCGACAACCTGCTGTGGGGCAACAAGGTCATCAGCAATACCCGTCACGGCATTCGTATTCGTAACAGCGTGAACATCCGCCTCTACGAAAACGTTGCCATGACCAACGGCCTGACCGGTATCTACGGCCACATCAAGGACCTGACCGACACCGACCGTGACATCAAGCTCGACCCGTTCGACGCGCAGGTCTCGCTGATCGTCGTCGGCGGCGAGCTGGCGGCCAATGGCAGCGGCCCGCTGTCGATCGACTCGCCGCTGAGTGTCGAGCTGTATCGCGTGTCGATGCTGGCGCCGACCAAGTCCAGCGGGATCAGCTTCAACGGCATCCTCGGCGAGCGCCAGGATGAAATTCTCGATCTGTTGGTGCGCCAGCAGAAAGCCGTGCTGATCGACCCTGTCGAACGCCAGACCGAATTGCAGGACTGAGGATAATTTTTATGCACCCACACATGATCAAACTGCTCAGCCTCTCGGCCCTGACCCTCGGCATTCTCGCTGCCGGCAACGCCCGCGCCGACGCTGACGGCGCAAGCGTCACGCCACCGAAGTTCACCGCCGAACCGTGCTGCAACCTGTGCCCGGCGGCCCATGACGCGAAGAACTACACCACGCGTTATCAGCAGAACTTCACCACGCTGGTGCAGGCCCAGGGCGACTGGCTGTTCCGTACCCAGGAAGACCTGCGCACCGAGTTCAACACCACGCCGGCCGGCTACAAGCGCCTGCAACAACTGCACGATGCGTTCAAGAGCAAAGGCGTGGAGCTGGTGATCGTTTACCAGCCGACCCGTGGCCTGGTGAACCGCAACAAGCTCAACCCGCAGGAAAAAGCCGCGTTCGATTACGAGAAAGCGCTGGGCAACTACAAGACCATGCTCGGCCGTTTCGCCAAGATGGGCTATGTGGTGCCGGACCTGTCGCCACTGACCAACGAATCGCTGCCGGACACCCTGCCCGCCCACGATTTCTACTTCCGTGGCGACCAACACTGGACACCATATGGCGCCCAGCGCACGGCAAAAATCGTCGCCGAAAAGGTCAAGCAGATCCCGGCCTTCGCCGACATTCCCAAGCGTGAATTCGAGACCAAGCGCTCCGGGCGCATGGGCAAGACCGGCACCCTGCACAACATGGCCGGGCAACTGTGCGGCACCAGCTATGCGATCCAGTACATGGACCAGTTCACCACCGAGCCGAAAGGCGAGGCCGGTGACGGCGATCTGTTCGGCGATTCCGGCAATCCGCAGATCACTCTGGTCGGTACATCGCACAGCGGCAAGAACTACAACTTCGCCGGTTTCCTCGAAGAAGCCATCGGCGCCGACATTCTCAACGTAGCCTTCCCCGGCGGCGGTTTCGAAGGTTCGATGCTGCAATACCTGGGCAGCGAAGAATTCCAGAAGACCCCGCCGAAGATTCTCATCTGGGAATTCTCGCCGCTGTATCGCCTCGACCAGGAAACCATCTATCGCCAGATGATGGCGCTGCTCGATAACGGTTGCGAAGGCAAGGACGCGCAAATGTCCGCCAGTGCCACGCTGAAGCCGGGCAGCAAGCAAGAACTGCTGGTCAATAGCAAGAACCTGAACCTGCAAAACGCCAACCATCAGGTCGACATCCGCTTCGCCGACACCTCGGTGAAAACCCTGCAAGCCACCCTCTGGTACATGAACGGTCGCCACGAGGACATCAAGATCGAGAAACCGGAAACCTCCGACACCGACGGTCGTTTCGCCTTTGAGCTGCGCACGGACGAAGACTGGGCCTCGCAAAACCTGCTGGCCGTTGAAGTCCAGGGTCCTGAAGCCGGACCTGGCGCCACGCCACAAAAAGTCGAAGCGAAAATCTGCAAACGCAACGTATTCCCGGGCGTCGGTCAACAGACCGCGCAGCTCGGGCAATGAGGTCTGCTATGCGAAATCCGAAACTGAAAAACCTGTTGGCACCGACACTCCTGAGCCTGGCGATGTTCGCCGGGGCAACTCAGGCCGCCGCGCCATTGCGTCCGCCGCAGGGCTACTTCGCCCCGGTGGATAAATTCAAGACCGGCGACAAGAGCGATGGCTGCGACGCGATGCCGGCGCCGTACACCGGTCCGCTGCAATTTCGCAGCAAATACGAAGGTTCGGACAAGGCTCGCGCGACGCTGAACGTGCAGTCGGAAAAAGCCTTTCGCGACACCACCAAAGACATCACCACGCTGGAGCGCGGCACCGCCAAGCGCGTCATGCAGTTCATGCGTGACGGTCGCCCGGAGCAGCTCGAATGCACGCTCAACTGGCTGACCGCGTGGGCCAAGGCTGACGCGTTGATGTCCAAAGACTTCAACCACACCGGCAAGTCGATGCGCAAATGGGCGCTGGGCAGCATGGCCTCGTCGTACATTCGCCTGAAATTTTCCGACTCGCATCCACTGGCCCAGCACCAGCAGGAAGCGCAGGTGATCGAAGCCTGGTTCAGCAAAATGGCTGATCAGGTGGTCAGCGACTGGGACAACCTGCCGCTGGAAAAAACCAACAACCACTCGTACTGGGCCGCCTGGTCGGTGATGGCCACCGCCGTCGCCACCAACCGCCGCGACCTGTTCGACTGGGCCGTCAAGGAATACAAGGTCGGCGTCAATCAAGTCGATGCCGATGGCTTCCTGCCTAACGAACTCAAGCGCCAGCAACGCGCCCTCGCCTATCACAACTACGCCCTGCCGCCGCTGGCGATGATCGCCAGTTTCGCCCAGGTCAACGGTGTCGATCTGCGTCAGGAAAACAATGGCGCACTGAAGCGTCTGGGTGATCGCGTGTTGGCCGGCGTCAAGGACCCTGACGAGTTCGAAGAAAAGAACGGCAAAAAGCAGGACATGACCGACCTGAAAGAGGACATGAAATTCGCCTGGCTCGAACCGTTCTGCACGCTCTACACCTGTGCGCCGGATGTGATCGAGAAGAAGCGCGACATGCAACCGTTCAAGACCTTCCGTCTTGGCGGCGACCTGACCAAGGTCTACGACCCGTCGCATGAAAAGGGCAACAAGGGTTCCTGAAAACACTGATGGCTGATCGTTCCCACGCTCCGCGTGGGAATGCAGCCCGGGACGCTCCGCGTCCCATGCCGAAGCGGACGCAGAGCGTCCATTGAGGCATTCCCACGCAGAGCGTGGGAACGATCGCAGGACTGTTTCACCCCTCCACTACCACGGGGGGTTTGGGGGGGCTTTGGCCCTTGACTGTTGGTTCAAACATGGAGAGATCGGGATGGTATTTTCATCCAACGTGTTCCTGTTTCTGTTCTTGCCGATCTTTCTCGGCTTGTACTACCTGAGCGGGCAACGCTATCGCAACCTGCTGCTGCTGATCGCCAGCTACGTGTTCTACGCCTGGTGGCGAGTGGACTTCCTCGCGCTGTTCGCAGCGGTCACGCTGTGGAACTACTGGATCGGCCTCAAGGTCGGTGCTGCCGGCGTGCGAACCAAACCGGCGCAGCGCTGGCTGCTGCTCGGTGTGGCCGTCGACCTGTGCATTCTGGGCTACTTCAAGTACGCCAACTTCGGCGTCGACAGCATCAACGAGATCATGACTTCGTTCGGTCTCGAACCGTTCATCCTCACCCACGTGCTGCTGCCGATCGGTATTTCGTTCTACATCTTCGAATCGATCAGCTACATCATCGACGTGTACCGTGGCGACACTCCGGCCACGCGCAACCTGATCGACTTCGCAGCATTCGTGGCGATCTTCCCGCACCTGATTGCCGGCCCGGTCCTGCGTTTTCGCGACCTCGCCGATCAGTTCAACAACCGCACGCACACCCTCGACAAGTTCTCCGAGGGCTGCACGCGGTTCATGCAGGGTTTCATCAAGAAGGTCTTCATCGCCGACACCCTCGCCGTGGTCGCCGACCATTGCTTCGCCCTGCAAAACCCGACCACGGGTGACGCCTGGCTTGGTGCGCTGGCGTACACCGCGCAGCTGTACTTCGACTTCTCCGGTTACAGCGACATGGCCATCGGCCTGGGCTTGATGATGGGTTTCCGCTTCATGGAAAACTTCAAGCAGCCGTACATCAGCCAGTCGATCACCGAGTTCTGGCGCCGCTGGCACATCAGCCTCTCCACCTGGCTGCGTGACTACCTGTACATCACCCTCGGCGGTAACCGTAAAGGCACGCTGATGACCTATCGCAACCTGTTCCTGACCATGCTCCTGGGTGGTCTGTGGCACGGTGCGAACATCACTTACATCATCTGGGGCGCCTGGCACGGCATGTGGCTGGCGATCGAAAAAATGCTCGGCCTGAACACTTCGCCGCGCAGCCTCAACCCGATCCGCTGGGCACTGACCTTCCTGCTGGTAGTGATGGGCTGGGTGATCTTCCGTGCCGAGAACCTGCACGTTGCCGGGCGCATGTACGGTGCAATGTTCAGCTTCGGCGACTGGTCGCTGTCGGAACTCAATCAGGCCAGCCTCACCGGCCTGCAAGTGGCAACCCTGGTGGTGGCTTACGTGACCCTGGCCTTCTTCGGCCTGCGTGATCTGTACACCAATCAGCCGCCAGCCAAGACCAAACCTGAAGTCAACGTCGAGGCCGATGGCCCTGCCACGGCGACGCCGGGAATGATCAAGGCAGCGCCTGGGGAAAATCCGGCGAGCATCCACGAACCTGGCTACACCGTTGGCGTCGAAGCCCAGGTGCAACCGGCTTACTGGACCGCTGACTGGTCGCGCTACGTGATGCGCGGGCTGATCCTGCTGCTGTTCATCGCCTCGATTCTCAAACTCTCGGCGCAAAGCTTCTCGCCGTTCCTTTACTTCCAGTTCTGAGGGATCTGACATGACCCGCTCATTACGCATCTTCTACATCGCCCTGTTCCTGGTGACGCTGTTGGTCCTCGGTCTGTGGTCGATTCGCAGCTTCTTCGGCTTCAGCACCAACGCCGACGCGACGGTGCTCAATGGCCGCTGGACCAAGGCGGTGGAAACCCACTACGACGATGAATTCCCGATCAAGCGTCTGGGCACCAACCTCTGGGCCGCGCTGGATTTCAAACTGTTCAACGAAGGTCGTCCGGGCGTCGTGCTCGGCCGCGACCAGTGGTTGTACAGCGATGAGGAATTCAACCCGATCGTCAACGAACAGCAAAACCTGCAAGGCAACTACGCGCTGGTCGAAGGCGTGCGCCAGACCCTGAAAGAGAAAGGCGTGAAACTGGTGATGGCGATCGTCCCGGCCAAGGTGCGTCTGTATCCGGAGCATCTGGATGAAGTGAAGCCTTCGAGCATTCACCAGAACCTGTATCAGGATTTCCACGCCCGTGTCGCGGCCGACAAGATCCTCGCCCCTGACCTGCTCGGCCCGCTGCAACAGGCCAAGCAGAACGGTCAGCAAGTGTTCCTGCGCACCGACACCCACTGGACGCCGGAAGGCGCCGAGATCGCCGCCAACACGCTGGCGAAAACCATTGCCGAGAAATTCCCGCTGAGCGGCGAGCCACAGCGCTTCGTTACCACGCCAGCAGAGAAGGTCACGCACAAGGGCGATCTGCGTCTGTTCCTGCCGCTCGATCCGCTGTTCGAGAACATGATGCCGGCGCCTGAGCCACTGCTCAAACGCAACACCGTTGCCGCCGAGCAGCCTGCCGGTGACGACGCCCTGTTCGCCAACAGCGAAGTACCGGTCGCGCTGATCGGCACCAGCTACAGCGCCAACCCCAACTGGAACTTCGTCGGTGCGCTCAAACAAGCGCTGCACAGCGACGTCGTCAATTACGCCGAAGACGGCCATGGCCCGATTCTGCCGATGCTCAGCTACCTGAAAAGCGATGACTTCAAGAACAGCCCGCCACAAGTGCTGATCTGGGAGTTTCCTGAACGATATCTGCCTGTGAACAACGAAATCGGCGACGCCGACCCGCAGTGGGTCGCAGAGCTCAAACAAGCCGGCGCCCGCCAACAAAACGTAGCCATCAACACTAAATCCGAGACGCCCGATCGGGCGCAAAACTGAAAGAGAGGTACACCATGACTTTCACTACTACTCCTCGTCGTCTCGCTAAAAGCTTCGCACTGGTTGCTGGCCTCAGCGTACTTTCCGTCCCAGCCTTTGCCGGCGGCGACGCCGCGCTGTACGGCCCGACCGCACCGAAAGGCTCGACCTTCGTGCGTGTCTACAACGCCAGCAACGCTGAAGTCAGCGCGACTGTCGGCAGCACCAACCTGAGCGATATCGCGCCACTGGCCAGCAGCGACTTCAGCTTCATGCCAGGCGGCGACTACAGCGCCAAAGTCGGCAGCCAGACCCTGCCGGTGAAACTGGCAGGTGACCACTACTACACCCTGGTCAACAACGCTTCCGGCGCGCCACAACTGATCGAAGAGCCGCCGTTCAAGAACAAGCAGAAATCCCTGGTACGCGTGCAGAACCTCAGCGACAAACCGCTGACCCTGAAGACCGCCGACGGCAAGACCGAAGTGGTGCCGAACGTGGCAGCCAAGGGCCGTGGCGAACGTGAAATCAACCCGGTGAAAGTCAGCCTGGCGCTGTACGAAGGCGACAAGAAAGTCGGCGACGTGAAACCAGTCGCCCTGGAGCGTGGTGAGGCAGCCGTACTGTACGTCACCGGCAACGGCAGCAACCTGTCGCCAGTCTGGGTGAAACGCCCGGTGTCGACTCGCTAATCGCTCGAGCTATCAGCTACTAGCTTCAAGCTGCAAGTGAAGTGCTTCTAGCTCACTACTTGCAGCTTGCAGCTCTCAACTGCATTTTATGGAGTAAACATTATGATTCCGGTGATCTTGTCAGGTGGTAGCGGTTCGCGTCTGTGGCCTCTTTCGCGTAAGCAGTTCCCTAAACAATTCCTCGCTCTGACCGGCGAACACACGTTGTTCCAGCAAACCCTCGAGCGCCTGGTGTTCGAAGGCATGGACACCCCGATCGTGGTCTGCAACAAAGAGCACCGTTTCATCGTCAACGAGCAACTGGCCGCACGCAATCTGGAATGCCAGCGCATCCTGATGGAACCGTTCGGCCGCAACACGTCGCCGGCCGTAGCATTGACCGCGATGATGCTGGTCAATGAAGGCCGTGACGAACTGATGCTGGTGCTGCCGGCCGACCACGTGCTGGAAGACCAGAAAGCCCTGCAACGTGCGCTGGCCCTGGCGACTGTCGCAGCCGAGAACGGCGAGATGGTCCTGTTCGGCGTGCCGGCAACCAAACCGGAAACCGGCTACGGCTACATCAAATCCACCGCTGATTCGCTGCTGCCTGAAGGCGTCAGCCGCGTCTCGCACTTCGTCGAAAAACCGGACGTCAAGCGCGCCACCGAGTACGTCGAATCCGGCGGTTACTACTGGAACAGCGGCATGTTCCTGTTCCGCGCCAGCCGCTTCCTCGAAGAACTGAAAAAGCACGATCCGGACATCTACGACACCTGCCTGCTGACCCTTGAGCGCAGCCAGCAGGACGCTGACACCATCACCTTCGACGAAGCCACCTTCGCTTGCTGCCCGGACAACTCCATCGACTACTCGGTGATGGAAAAAACCCAGCGCGCCTGCGTAGTGCCGCTGACCGCCGGCTGGAGCGATGTCGGCTGCTGGTCGTCGCTGTGGGAAGTCAACGAGAAAGACGCCAACGGCAACGTCAGCAAAGGCGATGTGGTCATCCAGGACAGCAAGAACTGCATGATCCACGGCAACGGCAAACTGGTTTCGGTGATCGGTCTGGAAAACATCGTCGTGGTCGAAACCAAGGACGCGATGATGATTGCCCACAAGGACAAGGTCCAGGGCGTCAAGCAGATGGTCAACACCCTCAACGCCCAAGGCCGCAGCGAAACCCAGAACCACTGCGAAGTCTATCGTCCGTGGGGCTCGTACGACTCGGTGGACATGGGCGGGCGTTTCCAGGTCAAGCACATCTCGGTCAAGCCGGGCGCGTGCCTGTCGCTGCAGATGCACCACCACCGCGCCGAACACTGGATCGTGGTCAGCGGCACCGCCGAAGTGACCTGCGACGAGAACGTGTTCCTGCTCACCGAAAACCAGTCGACCTACATCCCGATCGCCTCGGTGCATCGCCTGCGCAACCCGGGCAAGATCCCGCTGGAAATCATCGAAGTGCAGTCGGGTTCGTACTTGGGTGAAGACGATATCGAGCGTTTCGAAGATATCTACGGCCGCTCCACCCCGATCGAACGCGGCGTGTCGGTGAAGACCATCGCGCAGTAATCGATCACTAAAACGAGAAGCCCTCGTCCAGCCCGTTGCGTTCCCTATCCGCAGCGGGCTGGGCGGGGGCTTTTTTTGTCCTGACTCTGTGTCGCCTGCAAT
>NZ_WBRZ01000072.1:0-21416 GCF_008923895.1 Pseudomonas sp. GXM4 | reverse complement strand
AGCTCCTACACGAAAATGCATTCCAAAGTAGGAGCTGCCGAAGGCTGCGATCTTTTCAGCGGGTTACTGCTTTTCCAGCAACCACTTGCGCTCACCTGCGGCAAACTGCGGTTGCTCATCCGCTAGCGCAGCGTTCACTGCCTGTAGAATCTCCAGCTCCTTGCCCTTGCGCACAAAGATCCAGTTGTTGCCCTGGCCATTGAGTTGCAGCCACATGCTGTCGTTGCCATTGCTCATGGACGCGCAATCGCCGGCCAGGCACAAGGCATAACGGTCAACGCCCGGCAGGCCGGTCACCTGGCCGTCGGCCTGGAACTGCACGGTGCCGCCTTCACCCTGGCCGCTGGCGATGATCCAGTTACCGCCCAGATATGCCGAATACAGCGCGCGTTCGAAGCTGGCCCCGATTGGCGCGCCTTCCGGCACCGGGATCTGTGCGCGATCGAAAAGCTGTTCGGGTTCGTTGTCGCTGGCAGCTTGCTGCAGGCGCCCGCCATCGCGTTTCAGTTCGCTGGCGGAGCTGCCGTAGAAGTCGACTTTCCAGGCGCCGGACTCTTCGCCCAGCAGTCGTCCTTCGACGTTCTCAAAACCGTTGGTGTAGCGGGCCTGACCGGCCTTGGTGTTGACGTCCCATTCCAGATTCGGGCCGTAAGCCTGCAGCGCTTCACGCAGGGGACCGCCCTTGGCGGCGGCATCGATCGCCACTTGGTTGATCCAGGTGCCGCTGATGTCACGGTCGGCAGGGTCGCTGGCGCAGCCGCCGAGAAACAGGGCGAGCAGCGAGAGAGCTAGCGCTTTGCGCATGGTGGAATCCTTTCAAAACCTTTTCTTGCAGCAGTCGGCGCGGCGTGGAGGCCGCGCCGTGCGCATCACTCGATGACCAGAATGGCATCCATTTCAACCTGCGCACCCTTCGGCAGGGCGGCCACGCCAATGGCGGCGCGGGCAGGGTATGGCTGGTCGAAGTACTTGCCCATGATCTCGTTGACCTTGGCGAAGTGGCTCAGGTCGGTGAGGAAGATGTTCAGTTTGACGATGTCCTTGAACGAACCGCCGGCGGCTTCGGCCACGGCTTTGAGGTTCTCGAAGACCTGGACGGTCTGGGCTTCGAAGCCCTCAACCAGTTCCATGGTTTTCGGGTCCAGAGGAATCTGGCCCGACATGTAAACGGTGTTGCCTGCCTTGATCGCCTGGGAGTAAGTGCCGATGGCGGCCGGGGCCTTGTCGCTGGTGATGACGGTTTTGGTCATGTAGGACTCCTTGTAATAGGCAGGTTATGCACGCATGCGGGTGATGCGGATCACCCCGGTCAAAGCGCGCAGTTTCTTGATCACGCGGGCCAGGTGCACACGGTCGTGAACGCTGACCACCAACTGCACGACGCTGATGCGACCATCGCGTTCGTCCATGCTGATTTTCTCGATGTTGCCGTCGGCCGCGTTGACGCTACTGGCGAGCAGGGCGATCAGGCCACGCTGATGTTCCAGCTCGACCCGCAGCTCGACGTTGAATTCGCCGGTAACATCCTTGGCCCACGAGAGCTGGATGCATTTTTCCGGGTTGTGCCTGATTTCGCTGATGTTGCGGCAGTTGTCCAGGTGCACGACCATGCCTTTGCCCGCCGACAGGTGCCCGACAATCGGGTCGCCGGGGATCGGCGTGCAACACTTGGCATAACTGAGCACTAGGCCTTCGGTGCCGCGAATTGCCAGCGGACCTTCCGGACTTGGCAGTTGTTCGCCTTCGCCGAGCAGGCGACGGGCAACGACATAGGCCATGCGATTGCCCAGGCCGATGTCTTCGAGCAGGTCTTCGATCAGTTCGAGGCGGTACTCGGTAAGCATTGCCTTGACGCGCTCTGCCGGGATCTTCTCCAAGGAGCTGTCGAAACCGTTGAGCACCTTGTTCAGCAGGCGTTCGCCTAGGCTGATCGACTCGGAGCGGCGTTGTAGCTTCAGCGCATGACGAATGTGCGTGCGCGCCTTGCCGGTAACGACGAAGTTGAGCCACGCCGGATTTGGCCGTGCGCCGGGGGCGCTGACGATCTCGACCGTGGAGCCGCTTTGCAGCGGTTCGGACAGCGGCGCGAGACGACGGTTGATGCGGCAGGCGATGCAGCTGTTGCCGACGTCGGTGTGTACCGCGTAAGCAAAATCGACCGCCGTGGAGCCTTTTGGCAGCTCCATGATCCGGCCTTTGGGCGTGAACACGTAGACCTCGTCCGGGAACAGGTCGATCTTCACGCTTTCGATGAATTCCAGCGAGTTGCCGGCGCGTTGCTGCATTTCCAGCACGCCTTTGACCCATTGGCGGGCGCGTGCGTGCGTGCCTTTGGGCTGCTCGTCGCCGCTGGATTTGTACAGCCAATGGGCGGCGATGCCGTTGTTGGCCATCTCTTCCATTTCGCGGGTACGGATCTGGATCTCGATCGGTACACCGTGCATGCCGAACAGCGTGGTATGCAGCGACTGGTAGCCGTTGGCCTTGGGGATCGCGATGTAATCCTTGAAGCGTCCTGGCAACGGTTTGTACAAATTATGCACAGCACCCAATACGCGGTAACAGGTATCGACCTTGTCGACGATGATCCGGAACGCGTAAACGTCCATGATTTCGTTGAAGGCCCGACGCTTGCCGCGCATTTTCTTGTAGATGCCGTAGAGGTGTTTCTGCCGACCGCTGACTTCGCCCTGGATGCCGTCGATGGCGAGGCAGTGACCGAGGGATTCTTCGATCTTGTTGACGATTTCCTTGCGGTTGCCCCGGGCGCGTTTGACCGCCTGGTAGATCCGCGCGGAACGCATCGGGTGCATGGCCTTGAAGCCGAGGTCTTCGAATTCGATGCGGATCGCGTGCATGCCCAGCCGGTTGGCAATGGGCGCGTAGATCTCGAGGGTTTCCTTGGCGATGCGCCGGCGTTTTTCGCCGGACAGCACTTCCAGCGTGCGCATGTTGTGCAGGCGGTCGGCGAGCTTGACCAGGATCACCCGGATGTCGCGCGCCATGGCCATGGCCATTTTCTGGAAGTTTTCCGCCTGGGCTTCGGCCTTGGTCTCGAAATTCATCTGGGTCAGTTTGCTGACCCCGTCGACCAGTTCGGCCACGGTTTCACCAAACTGCGCTTGCAGCGCTTCCTTGGCGATACCGGTGTCTTCGATCACGTCATGCAGCATCGCGGCCATCAGGCTCTGATGGTCCATGTGCATGTCGGCAAGAATATTTGCCACGGCAAGAGGATGCGTGACGTACGCCTCGCCACTGCGACGGCGTTGACCGTCATGGGCTTGTTCGGCGTAGAAATACGCTCGGCGGACCAGGTTGACCTGGTCATTGCCGAGGTAGGTCGATAAGCGATCGGCGAGGGCGTCTATGCTCGGCATGATGATTCCTGCCGAAAGCTGTGACCCCGCGCCGTGCTACGTCGACCAGGCATAGGCTTAGACGGCCTCGTTCGACTCGTCCTCGAACGCTGCGAACAGCGGTTCATCCTGGACGATTTCCTGCTCGGCAATGAACTCGTAGCTCATCAGGCCTTCAGCAATTTCACGCAGCGCGACGACAGTCGGCTTGTCGTTTTCCCACTGCACCAATGGCTCTTTGCCGCCGGTGGCCAGTTGACGGGCACGCTTGGTAGAGAGCATGACCAGCTCAAAGCGGTTTTCCACGTGTTCTAGGCAGTCTTCAACGGTTACGCGGGCCATGGTATTCCTCGGAGCGAATGCAATATGCGCGCTGCCCGGTTGGGCGAGCGGACTGAGCAGTTTAAAAAATCACCAGCGATTAGGGAAGCGCTGATTTTTTGACCAGTCCCTTCAACGCGCTGCAAGCACCAATGTAAAGCGCTTGCAGGCATTTTGGGAAGTGCTGTTTTAGCCGAGCAATTCAGCCAGCAATTTGCCGAAACGCACTTGCTGGCGTTTCTGTTGCAGCTGATTGGCGCGGAAAATCGCTTTCAGATCGTCCAGCGCGTGGGCGAAATCGTCGTTGATGATCAAGTAATCGTAATCGACGTAATGGCTCATCTCGCTGACCGCTTCGCGCATGCGGCCGTCGATGATCTCGTCGCTGTCCTGGCCGCGGTTGGTCAGGCGCTGGTGCAGGGCTTGCAGCGATGGCGGCAGGATGAAGATCGAGCGCGCTTGTGGCATCAGCTTGCGCACTTGCTCGGCGCCTTGCCAGTCGATTTCCAGAATCAGGTCGTGACCTTCGTCCAGGGTCTGTTGCAAACGGCTTTGCGAGGTGCCGTAGAAGTTGCCGAAGACTTCGGCGCGTTCAAGGAAGTCGCCGTGCTCGCCCATCTTCACGAACTCTTCGCGGGTCACGAAATGGTAGTTCACGCCATCCACTTCGCCCGGGCGCATGGCGCGAGTAGTGTGCGAAACGGAAACGCGAATCTCCGGATCGGCGTCGATCAACGCCTTGACCAGACTGCTCTTGCCCGCGCCCGATGGCGCGGAAATGATGTACAGGGTGCCGGTGTGTTGGGTCATGTCAGGGTAGCCTTACTCAATATTCTGCACTTGTTCGCGCATCTGCTCGATCAACACCTTGAGGTTGACGGCGGCCTGGGTGCTGCGCGGGTCGAAGGCTTTGGAGCCCAGTGTGTTGGCTTCGCGGTTGAGCTCCTGCATCAGGAAGTCCAGACGCCGCCCGGCGGCACCACCGGACTTGAGCACCCGGCGAACTTCGATGATGTGAGTGCTCAGGCGATCCAGTTCTTCGGCCACGTCGCTTTTTTGCGCGAGGATGACCATTTCCTGTTCCAGGCGCTGCGGGTCGAGCTCGGCCTTCATGTCGGCGAAGCGGTCGAGAACCTTCTGGCGCTGGGTGGCGAGCATCTGCGGCACCAGTTCACGCAGGGTCACCACGTCCTCTTCGATGGAGGTCAGGCGGTCGTTGATCAAGCGAGCCAGCTCCGCGCCTTCGCGCTCGCGGCCAGCCTTCAGATCCTTCAAGCCCTGATTGAACAGCGCCAGCGCTTCGGCGTTCAGCGCTTGCGGGTCGGTCGCATCGGCCACCAGCACGCCGGGCCAGGCCAGCACTTCCAGCGGATTCAGCGCAGCCGGATTCTTGATCAGCCCGGCAACGGTTTCCGCAGCGGCCACCAGTTGCGCGGCGCGCTCGCGGTCCACTTGCAGCGGTTTGCCGGTGCTTTCTTCGGTGAAGCGCAGCGTGCATTCCAGTTTGCCCCGCGACAGGCCCTGACGCAGCGCTTCACGCACGGCGCCTTCGAGGTCGCGGAACGATTCGGGCAAGCGCAGGTGCGGTTCCAGATAGCGGCTGTTGACCGAGCGCAGTTCCCAGCTCAGGGTGCCCTGAACGCCGGCTTTCTCGACGCGGGCGAAGGCGGTCATGCTGTGCACCATGGCGGTGACCTCGCAATGCAGATCGGCGCGAAACGCTGTTTCGCAGGCGCGATTTCAATGAATTTAAGCCGACTGGCAGCAAAGGCGCAGGATTGTAGCGCAGTGCGGCGAATGCGCCCAAACACACGGTGTGACAAAGCGCTGCAGCCCGTCGGTTATGCGCGCTTGAGAGGCTTCGGTCGTCGGCCGGCGGTTTTAACCAGTGCCCACTCGCGGTGCAGCGCTCTATAATGCTCGGCAGTTTTCCGTCCTCAGTACAGGTATCCCTATGAAACGTCCAAGTGGTCGCGCTGCCGATCAGCTCCGCTCGATCCGCATCACCCGCAACTACACCAAACACGCCGAGGGATCCGTACTGGTCGAATTCGGTGACACCAAAGTCATCTGCACTGTCAGCGTCGAGAACGGCGTGCCGCGCTTCCTCAAAGGCCAGGGCCAGGGCTGGTTGACTGCCGAGTACGGCATGCTGCCACGCGCCACCGGCGAGCGTAACCAACGTGAAGCCAGTCGTGGCAAGCAGGGCGGGCGTACTCTGGAAATCCAGCGCCTGATCGGCCGCTCCCTGCGCGCGGCACTGGATATGTCCAAGCTCGGCGACGTGACCCTGTACGTCGATTGCGACGTGATCCAGGCCGATGGCGGTACTCGCACCGCGTCCATCACCGGCGCCATGGTTGCGCTGGTCGATGCCCTGAAAGTGATCAAGAAGCGCGGCGGCCTGAAAGGCGGTGACCCGCTCAAGCAGATGATCGGTGCGGTCTCGGTCGGCATGTACCAGGGCGAGCCGGTGCTGGATCTGGACTATCTTGAAGATTCTGCAGCTGAAACCGACCTGAACGTAGTGATGACCAGCACCGGCGGTTTCATCGAAGTGCAGGGCACCGCAGAAGGCGCGCCGTTCCAGCCTGACGAGCTCAATGCCATGCTGGAACTGGCCAAGCAGGGCATGAACGAAATCTTCGAGCTGCAGAAGGCTGCACTGGCTGACTGAGGTTTTTGACCACAAGGAGGACGTGATGAGTGACGAGCAAGAGTTGCTGCCCAAACCGAGCCAGGAGGTTCGCCAATGGGCGATGTTCTGTCACTTGTCCGCCTTGCTGGGGATCTGGATTCCGTTCGGCAATCTGATCGGGCCGCTGATCCTTTGGCAGATGAAGCGCGAGAAGGACCCCTTCATCGATGCGCAGGGTAAAGAGGCGCTGAATTTTCAGATCACTGTCGCCATTGCCTCGATGATCTGCTTCCTGCTCATGCTGCTGATCATCGGTTTCTTCCTCTTCGGTTTGCTGGCAATCGCGGCATTGGTCCTGACGATCATTGCAGGGGTCAAAGCCAACGAAGGTTTCCCGTACAGATATCCGTTCACTTGGCGACTGATCAAGTAACAGTCTCTTGTATCGCTATATGGAAATGCCCCGACTTATCGGGGCATTTTTATATGTGCAACTCAATAATTGGTTTTTGTTGTAGGACTAGTCTGTTGTCGATGTGCGGTTTGGCATTTATTTATTGATATTTCTCCATTACATCTTTGGTCACAACTGATCGAGCAAGTGCTTATCCCCGTTCTTGTTATTGACGCGAGCGGGTTGTTAAAGTTGCCCGATGCAATGTTTCGATTGAAACATTTCGATATGTTCAAGCCATCGATGGCACTTGAATTCCCCAGTAATCAGTGTTGATAAAATCAGCCGGTTCACTAGTCGAGCCCAGGTAAACGCTCGCCTCGTGAATACTTAGCCAAGAATAATCCACATGATTGAGCTCGATTTCTACGGCACGCTCGTGGCCGCTTCTTTAGTACTACTGCTCGGACGCGGGCTTGTTACGCGTGTCGGCTTTCTGCGAAGTTACAATATTCCTGAACCGGTAGCGGGCGGCCTGGTGGTTGCCTTGCTCTTGTTGATATTGCGCACTTTCGATATAGAAGTCCGCTTCGATACATCATTGCAAACACCGTTGATGTTGGCGTTCTTTGCCACGATTGGCTTGAGTGCCGACCTTGCCAGTCTGAAAAAGGGCGGGCGCATCGTCGGCATCTTCCTGCTGGCGGTCATTGGCTTGCTGGTGGTGCAGAACGCCATGGGCATCGGATTGGCAACCCTGCTCGGGCTCGACCCTTTGATGGGCTTGCTGACAGGCTCGATCACGCTCGCTGGCGGCCACGGCACTGGCGCTGCATGGGGCGCGGTGTTCAGCGAGAAATATGGCCTGGCTTCGGCTTCGGAGCTGGCGCTGGCCTCAGCGACGTTCGGTCTGGTGCTGGGCGGATTGATCGGTGGGCCCGTCGCCCGGTTGCTGATCAAGCGCGTGCAAGTGCCGGGCTGCAGTCCCCAGCAAACGCCTCGACTGCCAAGAGGTTTTGAACAGCCGAACAAGGAACGTTCGATCACGCCGTTTTCGTTCGTCGAGACGCTGGCGCTTATTGCCGTCAGCCTGCTCGCAGGCAACCTTTTGAATGGTTTGCTGCACGGCACTGCATTCGAACTGCCGACGTTTGTTTGCGTGCTGTTTGTGGGTGTGGTGTTGCGCAACAGTCTGTCAGCGCTTGGCTTGTATCAGGTGTTTGAGCGTGAAGTTTCCGTGCTCGGCAATGTCAGCCTCTCGCTGTTTCTGGCAATCGCTTTGATGTCGCTGAAGCTTTGGGATCTGGCGGCGCTGGCATTGCCGATCTTCATCATCCTGGCCGTGCAGGCGCTGGTCATGGCTCTGTTCGCGATTTTCGTGACGTTCCGGGTGATGGGCAGCAACTACGATGCCGCAGTGCTGGCTGCGGGACATTGCGGCTTCGGTCTGGGCGCTACGCCTACGGCCATTGCCAACATGCAAGCGGTGACGCAGCGCTATGGGCCATCGCAGATCGCGTTTCTGGTAGTGCCGATGGTAGGAGCGTTCTTCATCGATATCGTTAACGTCATCGTGATCAAGCTGTACCTGACCTTGCCATTCTTCGCTGCCGTCTAGAAAGCACGGCGCATAAAAATGCCCGCATCTCACGATGCGGGCATTTTCTTTGGCTGCGATAGGACGCTTAGATGGTCAGCGTCCAGTCGTAGTCGACGATCAACGGCGCGTGCTGCGAAAACCGTGGCTGACGCGGCAGGCGTGCACTGCGCACCGAGCGACGCAGGCCCGGGGTCAGGATCTGATAATCGAAACGCCAGCCCAGATTGAGCATCTCGGCCTGTTCGTTATCCGGCCACCAGCTGTACTGGTCGCCTTCGCGGCTGACTTCGCGCAGCGCATCGACATAGCCCATGTTGCCGACAATCTCGTCCATCCAGGCGCGTTCCGGCGCCAGGAAGCCTGGAGATTGCTGGCTGTCGCGCCAGTTCTTGATGTCGAGTTTCTGCTGCGCAACGTACAGCGAGCCACAATAAATGTACTCGCGACGTTTGCGTCGCTGTTTGTCCAGGTACTTGCCGAAATCGTCCATTAGCTTGAACTTCTGGTTCAAGTCCTCATCGCCGTTCATCCCCGAAGGAAACAGCAAGGTGGCAATACTGACTTTGTCGAAATCTGCTTGCAGGTAGCGCCCGTAGCGGTCGGCCGTCTCGAAACCGAGACCGCTGATGACAGCCTTCGGTTGCAACCGCGAATACAAAGCCACGCCGCCTTGGGCAGGGACTTCAGCATCGCAGGCATAAAGGAAGTAGCCATCCAGTTGGAAGGCTGGGTCATCCAGTTCAAAGGCGGAGGCACGGGTGTCCTGCAGGCAGATGACGTCGGCATTCTGGGCTTGCAGCCAACTGAGCAAACCGCGCTCGACTGCCGCCTGAATACCATTGACGTTCACACTGATGATCCGCATAAATGGCCCCAAAAATCGCGTGCGTGTATGATACACGGCGTCAAGCTAATTAGCTAAATCCGTGGTATTTGGGGTTTTTTTCATGCAAGCGTATCAGCGCGATTTCATTCGTTTTGCCATCGATCGCGGCGTTTTGCGCTTCGGTGAGTTCACCCTGAAGTCCGGGCGCACCAGTCCCTACTTCTTCAACGCCGGCCTGTTCAACTCGGGTTCGGCCCTGGCGCAGCTGGGGCGTTTCTACGCCGCCGCCATCGCCGAGAGCGGCATTTCCTTCGACGTTCTGTTTGGCCCGGCTTATAAAGGCATTCCGCTGGCGGCCACGACCGCCGTTGCGCTGGCCGAACATCACGGCCGTGACCTGCCATGGTGCTTCAATCGCAAGGAAGCCAAGGCCCACGGCGAGGGCGGCAGCCTGGTTGGCGCACCGCTGACTGGCGAAGTCTTGATCATCGACGACGTAATCACCGCCGGCACCGCGATTCGTGAAGTGATGCAGATCATCGCTTCCCAGGACGGCGCCAAGGCCGCCGGTGTGCTGATCGCACTGAACCGTCAGGAGCGTGGCAACGGCGAGTTGTCGGCCATCCAGGAAGTCGAGCGCGACTTCGGCATCCCGGTGATCAGCATTGTCTCGCTGAATCAGGTGCTGGAGTTCCTCGCCGACGATCCGCAGCTCAAACAGCATTTGCCAGCCGTGGAAGCGTACCGCGCGCAGTTTGGCGTGTGACCAATATGGGAGCGAGCCTGCTCGCGAATGGCCGTAACCTGTCAGCGATGTGAGGCACATTACGCTTTCGCGAGCAGGCTCGCTCCTACAGAAAAAAGACCCGGTTCAGGCAGGTTGAATTGGGTCTTTTTTGCTGGTGATCAACGCAGTTTTTGCCATTTCATCAGCAGTCTCAGCGCCAATGCAGCGTTCACTAGCGCAAACACCAGCAGCGCAACCACCACCATCACGTATAACGTGCGATCCACATCGAAATCCCAAAGGTCCAGCGTGCTGCTGCGCATGATCCCGACTGCTGCCGGCAAGTTAACGTAAAACAGCGCCACGAAAGCGCACGTCAATGGCAATGCTCGCCAGTAGAAAGCAGCCATCACCTTGTCTCGACTGCGCTTGCGGCCCTGCGAACCTTTTTGAAATTCATCCTCAGCCAGCGCTTCATTGAGCGCCGGCCACGCCAGATTGAACATGAACGTGGACAGGGTCAGCAGCAAGCCACTGACCGCGACGATGTCACTGAACGGCATTCAGACCCAGCGTTGCACAGAGCAATGCGTGGGAATCTTCGCTGATCTCGAATTGCCCGGCGCTGCCCTTGCGTTTGGTGATGGGTTTGAAGGTCGGCTCGTTCTGGGTGATGAGCATGTTCAATTCATCGCGGATCACGTCCGAGCTGATCACCACCAGAAACACGTTTTGCGCATGCTCGGCGGACTGGATTACGGCGCGCATGCTGTGCTGCAGGATGTCGTCGAGCTGGTTGCGAAAACGCGAAACGGTGTTTTTCAGCAGGGTTTTGCTTTGGCTCTGGGTCAGCTGAAAGATCGTCGAGATCTGCGATTCGGTCGGCAGGGTTTTCCCGAAGTAACTCTGAATCAGATACAGCAGGCGATCCTGCTTGGCTTCGTCGGCCCGGCTGGGCATGCCGCCCTCGACCAGCATTTTCAGGTATTCGGTCAGGCTGGCTTTGGCGATGCGCTCCAGCGCATGGGCGATTTCAGCGTCGCCGATGCGCAAGGTCTTTTTTACCGGTTCCTTTTGTTCCTGCTCGAAAGCATCGGCGTCGATCGTGAACGAGATCTGCATGAGTCGCCGCTCCGGTTATTTGACACTGGCGGCTGGGTAGGGATCCTGGGGTGCATCTCCTTGGCCGGTGAGTACTTTCCAGCCCTTGAGTGGGTGAGAGGCTTCGGTGAAGTCAGGGCAGGGCGGCATCGAAGTCTGCGAAGGGGCCGAATATTCTCGGCCGCAGTCCACGCAGGCGTAAGTGCCAGCCGAAATGTCACTGCCGTAAGGAACGCTGTTTTTTTGCATGGGAAGATCTCCGTTGGATGAGGGGAAGATCCTATGGAGATTTATTCTGAAGGGATGTCGGACGTTTCGCTGTGTGGAGTCAGGCTTTTCCTGCGCGCATAAAAAGATCGCAGCCTTCGTCAGTTCCTACAAAAGCGGATTCTCGCGTGTGCGAAATCCCTGTAGGAGCTGTTGAAGGCTGCGATCTTTTGCTTTCAGCGATCAGCCATCAAGGACGCTTGCGATTACTGATCAGCGTACCCACGCCAGTATCGGTGAAGATTTCCAGCAGGATCGCGTTCGGCACACGCCCGTCGATGATCAACGAACTACCTACGCCACCCTGAACCGCTTCCAGTGCGCAGCGGATCTTCGGCAGCATGCCGCCGTAGATCGTGCCATCGGCGATCAGGTCGTCGACCTGCTGCGTGCTCAGGCCGGTCAGCACGGTGCCCGACTTGTCCATCAGGCCGGCAATGTTGGTCAGCAGCATCAGCTTTTCAGCTTTCAGTGCTTCGGCAACCTTGCCCGCCACCAGGTCGGCGTTGATGTTGTACGACTCGCCGTTCTCACCGACGCCAATCGGTGCGATGACGGGGATGAAGTTGCCTTTGACCAGCAGGTTCAGCAGCTCGGTATTGATGCCGACGACTTCGCCAACGTGGCCGATGTCGATGATTTCCGGCTGGGTCATCTCCGGGGTCTGACGGGAGACGGTGAGCTTCTTCGCCCGTATCAGCCCGGCATCTTTACCGGTCAGGCCGATGGCGCTGCCGCCATGGCGGTTGATCAGGTTGACGATGCTTTTGTTGACCTGACCGCCAAGGACCATTTCCACCACGTCCATGGTCGCCGCGTCGGTGACGCGCATGCCGTCGACGAAATGGCTTTCGATCGACAGGCGCTTGAGCAGATCACCGATCTGCGGGCCGCCACCGTGCACGACCACCGGGTTGATGCCCACGGCTTTCATCAGCACGATGTCGCGGGCGAAGCCGGTTTTCAGCTCCTCGCTTTCCATCGCGTTGCCGCCGTATTTGATCACCAGGGTCTTGCCGACATAGCGTCGGATGTAAGGCAGCGCTTCGGACAGGACCTTGGCAGTGTTGGCGGCGGCTTCGCGTTCGAGGGTCATTCAGGGCTCCGTGTGGATCAGAACGGTAGTTGGAGATCAGGTGCAACGCGTTTCAGTTGGGCGTGGAACACATCCTTGATGCGCTGCAATTCAGCCTCGTCATCGGCCTCGAAGCGCAGCACCAGCACCGGTGTGGTGTTGGACGCGCGCACCAGGCCCCAGCCTTTGGCGTAATCAACCCGCACGCCGTCGATGGTGGTCAGGTCGGCGCCTTCGCCCCACTGAGCATCGTGCAGTGCATCAATGATGCTGAATTTGCTCTCTTCGGTCACATGGATATTGATTTCCGGCGTGGAAATATCGTTCGGGAAGGTCGCAAACAGCTCTTCCGCAGTGGATTTTTCCTTGCTGAGGATCTCCAGCAGACGTGCGGCGCTGTAGATGCCGTCGTCGAAACCGAACCAGCGCTCCTTGAAGAAGATGTGCCCGCTCATTTCGCCGGCCAACAGCGCGCCGGATTGCTTCATTTTCTTTTTGATCAACGAGTGACCGGTCTTCCACATTAGCGGCCGACCGCCGTATTCCTTGATCAGCGGCACCAAACGGCGAGTGCATTTAACGTCGAAGATGATTTCCGCGTCCGGGTTGCGCGCCACTACGTCGCGAGCGAACAGCATCAGCAGACGATCCGGGTAGACGATGCTGCCGGTGTTGGTCACCACGCCGACGCGGTCGCCGTCACCGTCGAAGGCCAGGCCGATATCGGCGTTAGTTTCCTTGACCTTGGCGATCAGGTCGACAAGGTTTTCCGGTTTGCCCGGGTCCGGGTGATGGTTAGGGAAGTTGCCGTCGACTTCGCAGAACAGCGGGATGACTTCGCAGTTCAACGCTTCGATCAGTTGCGGGGCGATCACGCCGGCCGCGCCGTTTCCGCAGTCGACCACGACTTTCAGGCGACGAGCGAGTTTGATGTCCTGGACGATTTCGGTGTTGTAGCGGTCGAGGATTTCGACCTGGGTGACGCTGCCCTGGCCAGTGCTCAGGTCGTTGTTCTTGATGCGTTCGTGCAGCACCTGAATCTGTTCGTTGGCGAGGGTGTCGCCGGCGATGACGATCTTGAAGCCGTTGTAGTTCGACGGATTGTGGCTACCGGTGAGCATCACTCCGGACTTGCCGGCCAGCACGTTGGCGGCGTAATACAGCGCTGGCGTTGGCACCAGGCCGACATCGCTGACGTGGCAGCCGCTCTCGGCGATGCCGCGAATGAGTTCCGCGACCAGCTCCGGGCCGGACAGGCGACCGTCGCGACCGACCGACACATTCGGTTCGCCCTGGGCCAGGCTCTGCGAGCCGATGGCACGGCCGATCCAGTAGGCGGTTTCGCCGTTGAGGAATTCCGGCACGGTGCCACGAATGTCGTAGGCGCGGAAAATGCTGTCAGGCAGCGTCGGGGCGATCTTGGCGGGGGTGCTCATCTGTGGACATGCTCCATCTCGAAAAGGGCGGGACAGACCGGCGAATGATTCGACGGCAGGCTCAAACTGAAGGGTATGACGGCGTTTTCCACAGAGAGTTCGTGCTATGAAAGGGCCATGACGCCTCGGCTGGCGTGGCTTTCGGCCGGCAAAACCTTGAATTACGGTGTTAAAACCTGCTGCCGATGTAGCGCATTTTTTGTGGCGAGGGGATAAACCCCCTCACCACCATAATTTCTATCCGGTTATTTGGTGCCAGTGTGGCCAAAGCCGCCGGTACCGCGCTCGGTCTCGACAAACTCTTCAACCATTTCGAAATGTGCTTGCACTACCGGTACCAGCACCAATTGCGCCAGGCGTTCGCCGACGGTCATGGTGAAGTCGCTCTGGCCGCGGTTCCAGCAGGAGACCATCAGCGGACCCTGGTAATCGGAGTCGATCAGGCCGACCAGATTGCCCAGCACGATGCCGTGTTTGTGGCCCATGCCCGAGCGAGGCAGGATCAGTGCGGCGAGATTCGGGTCACCGATGTACACCGACAGGCCGGTGGGAATCAGCACGGTTTCACCCGGTTTGATCACGATGTCCTGTTCCAGCATGGCGCGCAGGTCGAGGCCGGCGGAGCCCGGCGTGGCGTATTGCGGCAGCGGGAATTCGGTGCCGATGCGTGGATCGAGGATCTTGGCTTGCAAAGCGTGCATGTAAATTAAACCTGGTTCAGACGTTCGGCGATAAAAGTGACCAGTTGGCGAGCGATCTTGCTCTTGCTGGTCTGGGCGAAAACCGTGGCGTGCAGCTCACGGTCGATGACGCTGCAGGCGTTTTCTTCGCTGTTGAAACCGATGCTCGGGTTGGCGACGTCGTTGGCGACGATCAGATCGAGATTCTTGTCCTTCAGCTTGCGTGCAGCGTAGTCGAGCAGGTGTTCGGTTTCGGCGGCGAAGCCGACACTGAACGGACGGTCGGGACGGGTCGCGATGGTGGCCAGGATGTCCGGGTTGCGCACCATTTGCAGGACGAAGCCGTCACCGCTCGTAGGATCTTTCTTGAGTTTGTGCGGGGCGACGACTTCAGGGCGGTAATCCGCCACCGCTGCCGACGAGATGAACACGTCGCAAGGCATGGCTGATTCGCAGGCGGCGAGCATGTCGCGGGCGCTGACCACATCGATCCGCGTCACGCGATCAGGCGTCGGCAAGTGCACCGGGCCGCTGATCAAAGTGACACGGGCGCCGGCTTCGACGGCTGCTTCGGCGAGGGCAAAACCCATTTTGCCGGAGCTGTGGTTGGTGATGTAACGCACCGGGTCGATGTTTTCCTGGGTCGGGCCGGCGGTGATCACCACGTGCTTGCCGGTCAATGCCTGGCGCTGGAAGCAATCAGCGGCGAGCAGCGCCAGATCGGTGGCTTCCATCATGCGGCCCATGCCGACGTCGCCGCAGGCCTGGCTGCCCGAGGCCGGGCCGAAAGTCTTCAGGCCACGGCTCTCCAACAGTTGCAGGTTGGCCTGGGTCGCCGGGTCGCGCCACATCGCCTGATTCATTGCTGGTGCGACGGCAACCACGGCGTCGGTGGCCAGCACCAGCGTGGTCAGCAGATCGTTGGCAATGCCTTGGGCCAGACGGGCGATCAGGTCGGCGGTGGCCGGGGCGATCAGCACCAGATCGGCCCATTTCGCCAGCTCGATATGGCCCATGGCGGCTTCGGCGGCAGGGTCAAGCAAGTCGAGGTGAACCGGGTGGCCCGAGAGGGCCTGCATGGTCAGCGGGGTGATGAATTCGGCGCCGCCATGGGTCATGACCACGCGCACTTCGGCACCCTGGTCGATCAGGCGGCGAACCAGATCGGCGCTCTTGTAGGCCGCAATGCCGCCGCCGACGCCCAGAACGATGCGTTTCCGATACAGCCGCTGCATAGGTCTGCCTTTCATTTCGTTGATGACGGCGGCGCGATACCCCTCCCCAGGGTTGAATCGACCGCCAAAAAGATGGGCTACGATATCACAGCGACCGCTACGGAACAGCGGCGCCCACAGACAAGGAGGTGCTATGAGTATTCGCGATTGGCCGGCGGCGGAACGGCCGCGGGAAAGGCTGTTGGAACACGGCGCAGGGAGTCTTTCGGACGCTGAGCTGTTGGCGATTTTTCTGCGCACCGGATTGCCCGGAAAAAGCGCAGTCGACCTTGCCAGACATCTGCTGACGCAATTCGGTGGCCTGCGTTTGCTGCTTGAGGCCGATCAGGACGCATTCAGCAAACAAATGGGCCTCGGCCCGGCCAAGTTCGCCCAGCTGCAAGCCGCGCAGGAAATGAGCAAGCGCCATCTGGCCGAGCGCTCACGGCAGAAACCGGCGCTGGAGAACCCTCAGGTCGTCCGCGATTACCTCAAGGCGATGCTGCGGCATGAGCCGCACGAGGTGTTCGGCTGCCTGTTTCTCGATTCGAAACATCAGGTGCTGAATTTCGAGGCGCTGTTTCGCGGCTCGATCGACAACACCAGCGTGCATCCTCGGGAGGTGGTGAAGCGCGCGCTGGCCAATAACGCCGCAGCGGTGATCCTGTGTCACAACCATCCGTCCGGCAACACCGATCCGAGTCAGGCCGATCGGCTGCTGACCAAGCGCCTGCAGAAAGCGCTGGAGCTGATTGACGTGCGAGTGCTCGATCACTTCATCATCGGCGACGGCGAACCGCTGTCGATGGCGGAGTGTGGCTGGATGTAAAAGAGCAGCGGCAAGCCTCTAGCTGCAAGCGGCAAGCTGGAGCTGCGCGCGGAGTGCTCTAGCTTGCCGCTTGCAGCTTGCCGCTTGCCGCTTAGGGCTTGAGGCTGATCTTGGAATAATCCTGGCGGCCGAACGGGCTGACGGAATACCCCTGAACATCCTTGCGCGTCAAAGCGTAGGCCGTCGGGTGCGCCAGTGGCAGCCACAACGCCTGCTGCTGGATCTGTGCCTGTGCCTGTTCATACAGCTTGGTGCGCACGCCTTGCTCGCTGGTGGTCTTGCCGGCGCTGATCAGCTTGTCCAGATCGGCGTTGCAGTACCGCGCGAAGTTGGTCCCGGATTTCACCGCCGCGCAGGAAAACTGCGGGGTGAGGAAGTTGTCCGGGTCGCCGTTGTCGCCGGCCCAGCCCATGAACAGCAGGTCGTGTTCGCCGGCCTTGGCGCGGCGAATCAGTTCGCCCCACTCGATCACGCGGATCTCCGCCTGGATGCCGATCTCGGCCAGATCCGACTGCAACATCTGCGCGCCGAGACTCGGGTTCGGGTTGAGCAGGCTGCCTGATGGACGCGTCCAGATTGTGGTCTGGAAGCCATCCTTCAAGCCGGCCTTGGCCAGCAGCGCCTTGGCTTTGGCCTCGTCGTGCGGATAGCCCGGCAGATTCTTGGCATAGCTCCAGGTGTTCGGCGGGTACGGGCCGTTGGCCGCTTCGGCGGTGTCTTCGAACACGGCTTTGATGTAGTTGGCCTTGTCGAAGGCGAGGTTGATCGCCTGGCGCACTTCCGGCTTGTCCAGCGGCGGATGCTGGCTGTTGATGCCCACGAAAGCGGTCATGAAGGCGTCAGTCTTTTCGACTTTCAGCGTCGGCTCCTTCAGCGCAGCCTGTACGTCCAGTGGTTTTGGCGACAGGGCGATCTGGCATTCGTTGCGCCGCAGCTTTTGCAGGCGAACGTTGGCGTCCGGTGTGATGGCGAAAATCAACGGGTCGACGGCAGGCTTGCCACGGAAATAGTCCGGATTGGCCTTGTAGCGAATCGCCGCGTCTTTCTGGAAGCGATTGAACACGAACGGGCCGGTGCCGATTGGCTGGCTGTTGAGTTTGTCGGTGGCGCCGGCCTTCATCAGTTTGTCGGCATATTCGGCGGAATAGATCGAGGCGAAGCCCATGCTCAGGGTCGCGAGGAAGGTCGAATCCGGATGGTCGAGGGTAAAGCGCACGGTCAGCGGGTCGAGGGCGTCGATCTTCTTGATCAGGGTCGGCAGTTGCATCGACTGCGCATGGGGGAAGCCGCTCTGGGCGACCTTGTGCCACGGGTTGGCCGGGTCGAGCATGCGGTCGAAGCTGAATTTGACGTCTTCAGCGCTCAGCTCGCGGCTCGGCTTGAAATAATCGGTTGTATGAAATTTCACCTGCGGGTGCAGTTTGAACACATAGGTGAGGCCGTCGGTGCTGACTTCCCAGCTGTCGGCCAGGCTCGGGATGACCTTGCCACTGGCGGTGTCGAAATCCACCAAGCGGTTCATCAGTACGTCAGCCGAAGCATTGGTGGTGGTCAGCGAGTTGTACTGCACCACGTCGAACCCTTCGGGACTGGCCTCGGTACACACGCTCAACGCGGCGGCCTGGGCGAGGGGGCTCAGCAACAGCGGAGCGAGTAACAGGGGTAGGGCAGCGAGGCGCATGGTCGGTTTCCTTTACAGATCGAAGGCCCATCTGCAAGTGCAGTCTGGAAAAGTCCTACCCTAGAGCTCTGAATTGCAAATGACTATCCCCTTTTTGCATTTTCAGGCGCACTCTTGCGCGGTTTCGAACGTGGGCAGCCAGATGAAAAGTCTGAATCGGCTGTAGGGCGGGATTTCTGCGACGAGTGGTCAAAACTGGCCGCAGCCTTTGTCCAAGGCGTCTGCGGCGGAAAAAATCGCCCTTTTGCCGATTGATTGCACACCGATTGTTGTTGCACCCCGGTCTTTCTGGTATAAAGCAGCGCTCTTTTCTAGGGGCCCGGTTCCTTCACTGTAGGTGTAGCCGGTAAGACCTCTAAAGAAACGCGGCGCCTGGCGCCAAATGACTGAGAGATTAAGCGGCCAACCCATGCCGGGTTGGGCATGTGGTTTTAGAGGGCTGAGGCATGTCGAGAGTATGTCAAGTTACCGGTAAGGGTCCGGTGACTGGGAATAACATTTCCCACGCAAACAACAAAACCCGTCGTCGTTTCCTGCCGAACCTGCAGCATCACCGCTTCTGGGTTGAAGAAGAGAAACGTTTTGTGCGTCTGCGCGTATCTGCCAAAGGCATGCGTATCATCGACAAGCGTGGCATCACTGTCGTGCTCGCCGAACTTCGCCGCGATGGCAAGATTTAAGGGAGCTAATCATGCGTGAATTGATTCGTTTGATCTCGAGCGCCGGTACTGGTCACTTCTACACTACCGACAAGAACAAGCGTACTACCCCGGACAAAATCGAGATCAAGAAATATGATCCGGTTGTTCGCAAGCACGTGATGTACAAGGAAGGCAAAATCAAGTAATTGATTTTTCCTGACTGCGAAAAAGGCCCGTATCGTGAGATGCGGGCCTTTTTTTTGCCTTGGATTCTGCGGTGACCGGTTGGGCCTTATCGCTGGCAAGCCAGCTCCCACATTGATTGCCGGTCTTCACTGAACCTGTGTCATGCACAAAACCTGTGGGAGCTGGCTTGCCAGCGATGAGGGCCGATCAGCCAGCAAACATCTCAAGCCTTCTGTTCAAAGATCACATAAACCTTGCGGCAAGCCTCCAGCACTTCCCAGGTGCCGCGAAACCCCGCCGGAATCACGAAGCGATCACCAGCGCGCAAGGTCTTGGCATTGCCATCGCTGTCACGCAATACCGAAACCCCCTGCAGAATCTCGCAGTACTCATGCTCGGTGTAATTCACCGTCCACTGACCTACCGCGCCTTCCCACACGCCCACGCCCATTTGCCCACAAGGGCTTTCGTATTGATGAAACACCGCCTGCTCAGGATCGCCCTTCAGCACTTTCGCCGGGTCCGGCCGATAGCGCTCGGCTTCGCTGCTGGCGAGGCTGATGTCGACGACGTTCTGGATGTTCATTGTTGTTTTCTCCGCTAATGACGGCGCGTGGGCTGGAATGGGCCAAAGTCTATGTTTATTAAAATGAACACCGCAAGGCCGTATGGCCAGCTTATGTCAAATATATTGAAACAAACCCGGCCGCTGGTTTAGGGTGGCGGGTGCCTCGGGCCGAAAGTGCAGGCTGGCCGGGCAGAATTCTTGAACAGCGCCGCAGCGCTTGCGGTGCTCGTATTCAATAAGAGGAGGACACCCGAATGACCACCCTGACTCGTTCCGACTGGGAACAACGCGCCCGCGATCTGAAAATCGAAGGCCGCGCCTTCCTGAATGGCGAATACACTGACGCCGTCTCCGGCGAAACCTTCGAATGCATCAGCCCGGTCGATGGCCGCCTGCTCGGCAAGATCGCCAGCTGTGACGCCGCCGACGCCGACCGTGCTGTAGAAAACGCCCGCGCTACTTTCAATTCCGGCGTCTGGTCGCGCCTGGCGCCGACCAAGCGCAAAGCCACCATGATCCGCTTCGCCAGCCTGCTGAAACAGCATGCCGAAGAACTGGCACTGCTGGAAACTCTCGACATGGGCAAGCCGATCAGCGATTCGCTGTACATCGACGTGCCGGGCGCGGCGCAGGCGCTGAGCTGGAGCGGCGAGGCGATCGACAAGATCTACGACGAAGTTGCCGCCACCCCGCATGACCAACTAGGTCTGGTGACCCGTGAGCCGGTGGGTGTGGTCGGCGCTATCGTGCCGTGGAACTTCCCGCTGATGATGGCTTGCTGGAAACTCGGCCCGGCGCTGTCGACCGGTAACTCGGTGATCCTCAAGCCGTCGGAAAAATCGCCACTGACCGCCATCCGTATCGCTGCGCTGGCCATTGAAGCCGGGATTCCGAAAGGCGTGCTCAACGTGCTGCCGGGCTATGGCCACACCGTCGGCAAGGCGCTGGGTCTGCACAATGACGTCGACACGCTGGTGTTCACCGGTTCGACCAAGATTGCCAAGCAACTCATGGTCTATGCCGGCGAATCGAACATGAAACGCGTCTGGCTGGAAGCCGGCGGCAAGAGCCCGAACATCGTCTTCGCCGATGCGCCGGATCTGCAGGCCGCCGCTGAATCCGCCGCCAGCGCCATCGCCTTCAACCAGGGCGAAGTGTGCACCGCCGGTTCGCGCCTGCTGGTCGAGCGTTCGATCAAGGACAAATTCCTGCCGATGGTCATCGAAGCGCTGAAAACCTGGAAGCCCGGCAATCCGCTGGACCCGGCGACCAACGTCGGTGCGCTGGTCGATACCCAGCAGATGAACACCGTGCTGTCGTACATCGAATCCGGCCATAGCGATGGCGCCAAACTGGTCGCCGGCGGCAAGCGCATCCTCCAGGAGACCGGCGGCACTTACGTTGAGCCGACCATTTTCGATGGTGTGAGCAACGCGATGAAGATTGCCCAGGAAGAGATTTTCGGCCCAGTGTTGTCGGTGATCGCTTTCGACAGCGCCGAAGAAGCCATCCAGATTGCCAACGACACGCCATACGGTCTGGCCGCAGCGGTGTGGACCCAGGACATCTCCAAGGCGCACCTGACTGCCAAGGCCCTGCGCGCCGGTAGCGTGTGGGTCAACCAGTACGATGGCGGCGACATGACCGCGCCGTTCGGTGGCTTCAAACAGTCGGGCAACGGTCGCGACAAATCGCTGCATGCCTTCGACAAGTACACCGAGCTGAAGGCGACGTGGATCAAGCTGTAAGCCGCTGACGGGAGCCCGCTACTCCGGGCTTCCTGACCAAACAGAGATTCCCTGTGGGAGCGAGCCTCTGTGGAGAGGGGATTTATCCCCGTTCGGCTGCGAAGCAGTCGCTAAACCATTGCACG
>NZ_WBRZ01000071.1:0-21528 GCF_008923895.1 Pseudomonas sp. GXM4 | reverse complement strand
GCTGGCAAGCCAGCTCCCACAAAGTTTTGTGGTGATCACAAAACCCGGAAACACAAACCCCGGCACAAGGCCGGGGTTTGTTTACCGCATTACAACCTTAGACCAGCGCAGCAATCGCCGCGTTGAAGGTTGCGCTTGGGCGCATGGCCTTGCTGATCAGCTCGGCGTCGGCGTGGTAGTAACCGCCGATGTCGACTGGCTTGCCCTGCACGGCGTTGAGCTCGGCAACGATGGTTGCCTCGTTCTCGGTCAGGGTTTTGGCCAGAGTCGCGAACTGCGCTTGCAGTGCAGCGTCTTCGGTCTGGGCAGCCAGGGCCTGAGCCCAGTACATCGCCAGGTAGAAGTGGCTGCCGCGGTTGTCGATGTTGCCGACTTTGCGCGATGGCGACTTGTTGTTGTCGAGGAACTGGCCGGTGGCCTGATCCAGGGTTTTCGACAGCACCAGTGCTTTCGGGTTGTTGTAGTTCACGCCCAGATGCTCAAGGGAAGCGGCGAGGGCAAGGAACTCACCCAGCGAATCCCAGCGCAGGAAGTTTTCTTCAACCAGTTGCTGCACGTGCTTCGGCGCCGAACCGCCGGCGCCGGTTTCGAACAGACCACCGCCATTCATCAGCGGTACGATCGACAGCATCTTGGCGCTGGTGCCCAGTTCCATGATCGGGAACAGGTCGGTCAGGTAGTCGCGCAGTACGTTGCCGGTCACCGAAATGGTGTCCTTGCCTTCGCGGGTGCGCTGCAGGGTGTGCTTCATCGCGTCGACCGGCGCCATGATCTGGATGTCCAGACCGCTGGTGTCGTGATCCTTCAGGTAGGCCTGAACCTTCTCGATCACCACGCCATCGTGAGCGCGCATCGGGTCGAGCCAGAAAATCGCCGGCGTGCTGCTCGCGCGAGCACGGTTGACGGCCAGTTTGACCCAGTCCTGGATCGGCGCGTCTTTGGTCTGGCACATGCGGAAGATGTCGCCGGCTTCGACAGCCTGTTCCATCAGCAGCTTGCCTTTGCTGTCGGTGACCCGAACAACGCCGTCAGCCTTGATCTGGAAGGTCTTGTCGTGGGAGCCGTACTCTTCGGCTTTCTTCGCCATCAGACCGACGTTCGGCACGCTGCCCATGGTGGTCGGGTCGAAAGCGCCGTTGGCTTTGCAATCTTCGATCACGGCCTGGTAGATGGTCGCGTAGCAACGATCCGGGATCACAGCCTTGGTGTCGTGCAGCTGACCGTCGGTGCCCCACATCTTGCCGGAGTCACGGATCATCGCTGGCATCGAGGCGTCGACGATGACGTCGCTCGGCACGTGCAGGTTGGTGATGCCTTTGTCGGAGTTGACCATCGCCAGCGAAGGACGAACGGCGTAGACCGCTGCGATATCGGCTTCGATCTGCGCTTGCTGCTCGGCCGGCAGGGCCTTGATGCGCGCGTACAGATCGCCGATGCCGTTGTTCAGATTGAAGCCGATCTGGTTCAACACGTCAGCGTGCTTGGTCAGTGCGTCTTTATAGAACTCGGCAACGATCTGGCCGAACATGATCGGGTCGGAGACCTTCATCATGGTCGCTTTCAAGTGAACCGAGAGCAGCACGCCCTGGGCCTTGGCGCTTTCGATCTCGGCAGCGATGAACGCACGCAGGGCGTTTTTGCTCATCACGGCGCAGTCGAGGATCTCGCCAGCCTGAACGGTGGTTTTTTCTTTCAGAACGGTGGCAGCACCGTCCTTGGCGATCAGTTCGATCTTCACAGCGTCAGCGGCGTCGATCAGGACAGCTTTTTCGCTGCCGTAGAAATCGCCGGTGCTCATGTGCGCGACGTGAGACTTGGAGTCCTTGGCCCAGGCGCCCATTTTGTGCGGGTGCTTGCGCGCGTAGTTCTTCACCGACAGCGGAGCGCGGCGGTCGGAGTTGCCTTCACGCAGAACCGGGTTCACAGCGCTGCCCTTGACCTTGTCGTAACGCGCCTTGGCGTCTTTGTCGGCGTCGCTGGTTACGGTTTCCGGGTAGTCAGGCAGGTTGTAGCCCTGCGCCTGCAGCTCTTTGATCGCGGCTTGCAGCTGTGGCACCGAAGCACTGATGTTCGGCAGCTTGATGATGTTGGCTTCAGGCGTAACGGCCAGGTCGCCCAGTTCGGCGAGGTGGTCGGCTACGGCTTTGTCGCCCAGTTGCTCGGGGAAGCTTGCCAGGATGCGCGCTGCAAGAGAGATATCGCGGGTTTCCACGGCGATATCGGCCGAGGCGGTGTAAGCCTCGATGATCGGCAGCAGGGAATAGGTGGCGAGGGCAGGAGCTTCGTCGGTGAAGGTATAGATGATCTTCGAGCGGGTGGGCATATTCGGATTAACTCTCTCTTCTTTGCTAAAGCGTGCGCAGAAACTCGAGGGGCGCCGGGTAAGCGCGTTCGTTCAAAGTCATCCATGAACCGAATGTCGAGATTCTTCGCGGTGATGTTGGGTGCATCAGTAGAGCGTCAAGCAGTCAGGCTGCGGTAACAACCCGACCAATCAGGCGGAAAGTCTCGTGCTAGAGAGGCCAGCCGTCGTGACCCTGTGGTCAGCGGGCGGCATTATACATAGGTAGCTGGCAATCTGCCGATGGTTCATATGCAACGATTCTCGTCCATTGGTCTAAAGGTCGCAGGGCGCGACCGGGCAAAGACTCGTTACGAATGCTGGAGTTTGGCGCTTTTCCCTTTGCTTTCAGGCTTGTACGAAACGAGATGTGCGCGGCGCAGGAACATAGGGTTTGCGTGTTGATTCAACTGGGTTACGCTCGAAGCAAGCCAGGTGTTCAATCCAAACAATGGAGTTCAGCATGGGTTACAAGAAGATTCAGGTTCCAGCCGTCGGTGACAAAATCACTGTCAATGCAGACCATTCTCTCAATGTTCCTGATAACCCGATCATCCCCTTCATCGAAGGTGACGGTATTGGTGTCGACATCAGTCCGGTGATGATCAAGGTTGTCGATGCTGCTATTGAAAAGGCCTACGGCGGCAAGCGCAAGATTTCCTGGATGGAAGTCTACGCCGGCGAAAAGGCCACTCAGGTTTATGACCAGGACACCTGGCTGCCGCAGGAAACCCTCGACGCGGTCAAGGATTACGTGGTCTCCATCAAAGGCCCGCTGACCACTCCGGTCGGTGGCGGTATCCGCTCGCTGAACGTGGCCCTGCGTCAGCAGCTCGACCTGTACGTCTGCCTGCGCCCGGTGCGCTGGTTCGAGGGTGTGCCAAGCCCGGTGAAAAAGCCCGGCGACGTCGACATGACCATCTTCCGCGAGAACTCCGAAGACATCTACGCGGGTATCGAATGGAAGGCCGGTTCGCCGGAAGCCACCAAGGTCATCAAATTCCTTAAAGAAGAAATGGGCGTCACCAAGATCCGTTTCGATGAAAACTGCGGCATCGGCGTCAAGCCGGTATCGCGTGAAGGCACCAAGCGTCTGGCGCGCAAGGCCCTGCAATATGTGGTCGACAATGACCGCGATTCGCTGACCATCGTGCACAAAGGCAACATCATGAAGTTCACCGAAGGTGCCTTCAAGGAATGGGCCTACGAAGTGGCGGCCGAAGAGTTCGGTGCGACCCTGCTCGACGGCGGTCCGTGGATGCAGTTCAAGAATCCGAAAACCGGCAAGAATGTTGTGGTCAAGGACGCCATCGCCGACGCCATGCTCCAGCAGATCCTGCTGCGCCCGGCCGAATACGATGTGATCGCTACGCTTAACCTCAACGGTGACTACCTGTCCGACGCGCTGGCGGCGGAAGTGGGTGGTATCGGTATTGCGCCGGGCGCCAACCTGTCCGACACCGTGGCGATGTTCGAAGCGACCCACGGTACCGCACCGAAATATGCCGGCAAGGATCAGGTCAACCCGGGCTCGTTGATTCTCTCGGCCGAGATGATGTTGCGTCATATGGGCTGGACTGAAGCGGCGGACCTGATCATCAAGGGCACCAACGGTGCGATCGGCGCCAAGACTGTTACTTATGATTTCGAGCGTTTGATGGATGGCGCGAAGCTGGTGTCGTCTTCCGGGTTCGGGGATGCGTTGATTTCGCATATGTAAAAGTTGCAGGCACGCAAAAACCGCCTGGCTCGATGGGTTGAGTCAGGCGTTTTTTTTATGACCGAATGTTTTGAGGCTTCAACTGGTAGCCGTTTGTTTTTCCTTGGCAATCGAGCTTGGCGTGGGAGCTGCTTCGACCGAAGTTATCTTCACGGCATGCAAGCCTTTAGGGCCTTGAACGATCTCGAAGTTCACCGCCTGACCCGCTTTCAGGGTTTTGTACCCTTCCATTTCAATGGCCGAGTAGTGGGCAAAGAAATCAATGTCTTTGCCATCCTCATCGCGACCTTCCCGGGCGTCGGTATTGATAAAGCCGAATCCCTTGGCATTGTTGAACCATTTCACCTTGCCGACAGCCATGCTCAAATCCCTCTGCAACAGACTCCATCGCTGGAGTATCATCCACGACATCCGCAATCGAATTCGATAAAAGAATTGACTCCGCGGATCTTTTTTACCCACTGTGGGCTCTATTGGTTGTAACACCGTTTTCCCGATAGTCAAGGTGACCGGGCAGTCGTAGTTGAAAACGTGTGCAACCGCCCCCACCACTGTATTCGCACAACTGACGAACCTTTTTTTCCATGCATGCAATCAGCCAGATTCGACTAACATTCAATCAGGATCGCCCGCTTCTCCAAAAGGATCTTCCACAGGAGCACGACGACGATTCGGCAGGCGTTGCTGTTCAGGAAGCAAAGCCCGCGTTACAGGCGCCGCCGATGTACAAGGTGGTTTTGTTCAACGATGACTACACACCGATGGATTTCGTCGTCGAAGTGCTCGAGGTGTTTTTTAACCTGAATCGCGAGCTGGCGACCAAGGTCATGCTGGCCGTCCATACAGAAGGACGGGCAGTATGTGGAGTGTTTACCCGCGACATCGCCGAGACAAAGGCCATGCAGGTCAACCAGTACGCCAGGGAAAGCCAGCATCCGCTACTCTGTGAAATCGAGAAGGACGGTTAATCGCCGACCACTTGGGTATGAGGTGAAGCTATGTTAAACCGCGAGCTCGAAGTCACCCTCAATCTTGCCTTCAAGGAGGCTCGTTCGAAGCGTCATGAGTTCATGACCGTCGAACATCTCCTGCTGGCCCTATTGGATAATGAGGCTGCCGCCACCGTTTTGCGTGCCTGCGGCGCAAACCTCGACAAACTCAAGCATGATCTGCAGGAGTTCATCGACTCCACCACGCCATTGATCCCCGTCCATGACGAGGATCGCGAGACCCAGCCAACCCTGGGCTTCCAGCGTGTCCTGCAGCGTGCTGTTTTTCACGTACAGAGCTCGGGCAAACGCGAAGTGACCGGCGCCAACGTGCTGGTCGCCATCTTCAGTGAGCAAGAGAGTCAGGCAGTGTTCCTGCTGAAACAGCAGAGCGTTGCGCGCATCGATGTCGTCAACTACATCGCCCACGGCATTTCGAAAGTACCGGGGCACGGCGATCACTCTGAAGGTGAACAAGATATGCAGGACGACGAGGGCGGTGAGTCTTCTTCTTCAGGCAATCCTCTGGATGCTTATGCCAGCAACCTCAACGAACTCGCGCGCCAGGGTCGCATTGATCCGTTGGTTGGTCGTGAGTCGGAAGTCGAGCGTGTCGCGCAGATCCTCGCGCGCCGGCGCAAGAACAATCCGCTGCTGGTGGGTGAGGCAGGCGTGGGTAAAACCGCGATTGCCGAAGGCCTGGCCAAGCGCATCGTCGACAATCAGGTGCCGGATCTGCTGGCCAATGCGGTGGTTTATTCGCTCGACCTTGGCGCTCTGCTCGCGGGCACCAAGTATCGCGGTGATTTCGAGAAGCGCTTCAAGGCGCTGCTCAATGAGCTGAAAAAGCGTCCGCAGGCGATTCTGTTCATCGACGAGATCCACACCATCATCGGTGCGGGTGCTGCTTCCGGTGGCGTGATGGATGCGTCCAACCTGCTCAAGCCGCTGCTGTCGTCTGGCGACATTCGCTGCATCGGTTCGACCACATTCCAGGAATTTCGCGGCATCTTCGAGAAGGATCGTGCCTTGGCGCGTCGCTTCCAGAAGGTCGATGTCGTCGAGCCGTCGGTGGAAGACACAATCGGTATCCTGCGTGGCCTGAAAGGGCGTTTCGAGCAGCACCACAATATCGAATACAGCGATGAGTCGTTGCGTGCCGCTGCTGAACTGGCGTCGCGCTACATCAATGACCGGCACATGCCAGACAAGGCCATCGACGTGATCGACGAAGCGGGCGCCTACCAGCGTCTGCAACCGGTAGAGATGCGCGTCAAGCGAATCGAAGTGCCACAGGTCGAGGACATCGTCGCGAAAATCGCGCGGATTCCGCCAAAGCACGTCACCAGTTCCGACAAAGAGTTGCTGCGTAACCTGGAGCGTGACCTGAAGCTGACGGTGTTTGGTCAGGACGCGGCGATCGATTCGCTGTCGACTGCGATCAAACTGTCCCGCGCCGGCCTCAAATCGCCGGACAAGCCAGTCGGTTCGTTCCTGTTTGCCGGGCCTACCGGTGTCGGTAAAACCGAGGCCGCGCGACAACTGGCCAAGGCCTTGGGCATTGAACTGGTGCGTTTCGACATGTCCGAGTACATGGAGCGGCACACCGTATCGCGTCTGATCGGTGCGCCTCCTGGCTATGTCGGTTTCGATCAGGGCGGTCTGTTGACCGAAGCGATCACCAAGCAGCCGCATTGCGTATTGCTCCTCGATGAAATCGAGAAGGCGCATCCGGAAGTCTTCAACCTGCTGTTGCAGGTCATGGACCACGGCACGCTGACCGACAACAACGGGCGCAAGGCGGATTTCCGCAACGTGATCGTGATCATGACCACCAACGCCGGTGCCGAGACGGCCGCGCGGGCTTCGATCGGTTTCACCCATCAGGACCACTCGTCCGATGCGATGGAAGTGATCAAGAAGAGCTTCACGCCGGAATTCCGTAACCGTCTGGACACCATTATCCAGTTTGGTCGCCTCAGTCATGAGGTCATCAAGAGTGTGGTGGACAAGTTCCTCACCGAGCTTCAGGCGCAGTTGGAAGACAAGCGTGTGTTGCTTGAGGTTACTGATGCTGCGCGTAGTTGGCTGGCGGCGGGTGGTTATGACTCGGCGATGGGCGCACGTCCGATGGCGCGTCTGATCCAGGACAAGATCAAGCGTCCGCTGGCGGAGGAGATTCTGTTTGGCGAACTGGCCGAGCATGGCGGTGTGGTGCACATCGACATCAAGGATGGGGAGTTGACGTTCGACTTCGAAACTACTGCGGAAATGGCCTGACGGCTGTGGATCAAGAGGGCGCCTTCGGGCGCCTTTTTGTTGCTCGTTGCTTGATGGTTTTGGGTGTAAATCCGTTGCTGCGGTTACGGCTGCTTAGGGTTTCGCCCTTACGGCGACTCACTTTTTTTACAAACGCCTAAAAAAAGTAAGCAAAAAAACGCTTGCTCCTACGTTCGGCCCTCGCAGGCTCGGGTTCCTTCGCTGCGGGATCGATCCGGGCGCAGCGGCTACGGTTTGCTTCGCTGCACCTCCTTCCGCTGTGTCTGGCTGCGCCAGACGGTCGCTGCGCTCCCACGCCCGGATCAATCCCTCCACTCAGCCTTCCGACGTCGCCGGTGGATCAAGATCAAGAGCACTCGAGCTTGCGCTCATTGTGTAGGAGCTGCCGAAGGCTGCGATCTTTTGATTTGCATGCTGTAAGCGCGAAACCGCCAGCCCCAAAACCTCAAAACGCAGATACAAAAACGCCCGGCATTACCCGGGCGTTCTGTATTGACTTGATTAACGAGCGCGGTAAGTGATCCGCCCTTTGCTCAAGTCATAGGGCGTCAGCTCGACGCGCACTTTGTCACCGGTAAGAATACGAATGTAGTTCTTGCGCATCTTGCCGGAAATATGCGCGGTTACGACGTGCCCATTTTCCAACTCCACACGAAACATGGTGTTGGGCAGGGTGTCGACGACAGTGCCTTCCATTTCGAAGCTGTCTTCTTTCGACATGCAGTAAAGCCCTCGGTATCCAATGAATGGCCCGGTGCAACTGCGCCAGGCAAAAGCGGCGTGCATTGTGCCCGAAAAATGGTGTTTACGCCAAGGGGTTTAGGCCGCAGGTTCAGTTCAGGATGACCCAGCGCTGATTGATCAGCAATTCGATGGGTCGATATTGCGTCTTGTAATTCATCTTTTTGCAGTTCTTGATCCAGTAACCCAGGTACACGGCCTCAAGTCCCAGGCGCTGGCTCTCGGCGATTTGCCAGAGTATTGCGTAACGGCCGAGGCTGCGGCGTTCTTCGTTCGGTTCGTAGAAGGTGTACACCGCCGACAGGCCGTTGGGCAGCAGATCGGTGACCGCCACCGCGAGCAACCGTCCGTCGAGTCGAAACTCGTAGAAGCGCGAGAAGGGCAGGTCACGCACCAGGAACGTCGAGAACTGATCGCGGCTCGGCGGGTACATGTCGCCGTCGGCATGGCGCTGTTCGATGTAGCGCTGGTAGAGGTCGAAATATTCTTCGCTGAAGTGCGGTTTGACCGGTTGTACTTGCAGGTCGGCGTTGCGTTTGTAGATGCGCTTCTGCTGGCGATTGGCGATGAACTGGGCGGAGGGAATGCGCGCAGGCACGCACGCATTGCAATTCTGGCAATGCGGCCGGTACAGATGATCGCCGCTGCGACGAAAGCCCATTTCCGACAGGTCTGCGTAGACATGCACATCCATGGGCTGACTCGGGTCGAGAAACAGCGTCGTGGCCTGCTCCTCGGGCAGATAACTGCAAGAGTGGGGCTGAGTGGCATAAAACTTCAAACGCGCCAACTCGGTCATGAATCAACCCTCGGGATAAGCTGGTGGATTAAGTGTAAGCCACCTGCGCAAAAGTCGCTCAGCAAACCCAGGTCGCCGAATTCGGTCGGTCGAGATGGCGCTGCAGATAGTCGGCGAATTCGCACCGCAGAATGGATCGCGCACCGAGGCTGTGGAGGTGATCGGTCGGCATCTGGCAATCGATCAGCACAAACCCGGCGGCTTTCAAATGCTGGACCAGCGTGGCAAAGCCATATTTGGATGCATTGTCAGCGCGGCTGAACATCGACTCGCCAAAAAACAGTTGGCCCATCGCCAGGCCGTACAGGCCGCCGACCAGCTGTCCCTCGTCCCAGACCTCAACCGAATGAGCGAAACCGCGCCGATGCAATTCTACGTAAGCATCCTGCATGGCCTCGGTGATCCAGGTGCCGTCGGCGTAGTCACGCGGGGCAGCGCAGGCGCGGATGACAGCGTCGAAATCCTGATCGAAAGTCACTTGGTAGCGTTGCTTGCGCAGCAGCTTGCCGAGACTGCGCGAGACGTGCAGTTCGTCGGGAAACAGCACGGTGCGAGGGTCTGGCGACCACCAGAGAATGGGTTGGCCTTCGGAGAACCAGGGAAAGCAGCCATGGCGATAGGCCTGGATCAGGCGGTCGGCGGACAGATCGCCGCCGGCGGCGAGCAATCCGTTCGGCTCGCGCATGGCTTTTTCCAGTGGCGGAAAGGTCAGGGAATTACGTTGTAACCAAGTCAGCATGGCATCCAGGCTTGCAGAAGGGGAGGGCGGTCAGGGGGCGTGCAGGCCCCGCGAAAGAGTTTGCCGCGAAACGGCGCCGCTGTCCTGCACAGTTGTCTGGTGCAGCGAGCATTGAGCTGCAACTTGATGTGTCGCCCGTGGTCGTAAACGTCGCCGTGTCGATGCTGTCGAGCATTCCTGTGAGCCCGATCCGGCCAGGTTCGCTACGTTCATCAAATACAGCTCATAAGCCTTTGTCACAAAAGGCAATGCATGCTCCAATTGCAAGGCACTGCGTGTGCGATTGGCTATGCTCAAGGCTGGGGTCTGAAACATGGCGTCGGGCGCACAAACCCGTACAATGCCGGGTTGTGACGGGCTTTTCGCTGCGCACAGTGTTTATGGCTGTGTTTATAAAACCAGTGGCACAGTGTTAAAAGTAGTCCCAGTTGAGCTTTTCACCTTTTCTACCTGCCTGGATTGGGCAGTTTTTTATCGTCATTCAATAGATGGACGCGCCTCGGGCGCAGGAAAAGAAGCGTTTTGAAGAAGACCACCGAAGCACCCAAAACAGTCGTTCCGCTCTGGCGCCAGCAACTGCACTACCGGCTCAAGGAAGGTGCATTGATCGCCATCGGCGCCTTGTGCCTGTTCCTGATGATGGCTTTGCTGACTTACGGCAAGGACGACCCGGGTTGGAGCCATAACAGCAAGATCGACGATGTGCAGAACTTCGGCGGCCCGGCCGGCTCGTACAGCGCCGATATCCTGTTCATGGTGCTCGGTTACTTCGCCTATATTTTTCCGTTGCTGCTGGCGGTCAAGGCATACCAGATCTTCCGTCAACGTCACGAGCCATGGCAGTGGAGCGGCTGGCTGTTTTCCTGGCGCCTGATCGGTCTGGTGTTCCTCGTGCTCTCCGGTGCTGCGCTGGCGCACATTCATTTCCATGCCGCGACCGGTCTGCCGGCCGGCGCTGGCGGTGCCCTGGGCGAAAGCCTTGGCGATCTGGCGAAGAATGCGCTGAACATTCAAGGCAGCACGCTGCTGTTCATCGCGCTGTTCCTGTTCGGCCTGACCGTATTCACCGACCTGTCGTGGTTCAAGGTGATGGACGTCACCGGCAAGATCACCCTCGATCTGTTCGAGCTGTTCCAGGGCGCGCTCAACCGCTGGTGGTCGGCGCGCACCGAGCGCAAGCAACTGGTCGCGCAACTGCGTGAGGTCGATGACCGCGTCCACGATGTGGTCGCACCGACTGTCACCGACAAGCGTGAACAGGCCAAGGTCAAGGAACGCCTGATCGAGCGTGAGCAAGCGCTGAGCAAGCACATGTCCGACCGCGAGAAGCAGGTGCCACCGGTGATCGCGCCGGCACCGGCCAAGGCCCCAGAGCCGAGCAAGCGCGTACAGAAAGAGAAGCAGGCGCCATTGTTCGTCGACAGCGCGGTCGAAGGCACCTTGCCGCCGATCTCCATTCTTGATCCTGCGGAAAAGAAACAGCTCAACTATTCGCCTGAGTCCTTGGCAGCGGTCGGCCACTTGCTGGAAATCAAGCTCAAGGAATTCGGCGTCGAAGTCACCGTTGACTCGATCCACCCGGGCCCGGTGATTACCCGTTACGAAATCCAGCCTGCCGCCGGGGTAAAAGTCAGCCGTATCGCCAACCTGGCGAAAGACCTGGCGCGTTCGCTGGCGGTGACCAGTGTGCGGGTCGTCGAGGTGATTCCGGGCAAGACCACCGTCGGTATCGAGATTCCCAACGAAGACCGCCAGATCGTGCGTTTCTCCGAGGTGCTGTCGACCCCCGAGTACGACAACTTCAAATCGCCGGTCACCCTGGCGCTCGGTCATGACATCGGCGGCAAGCCGGTCATCACCGACCTGGCGAAGATGCCGCACTTGTTGGTGGCCGGCACCACCGGTTCCGGTAAGTCCGTGGGCGTGAACGCGATGATCCTGTCGATCCTGTTCAAGTCCGGCCCGGACGATGCCAAGCTGATCATGATCGACCCGAAAATGCTTGAACTGTCCATCTACGAAGGCATTCCGCACCTGCTTTGCCCGGTTGTGACCGACATGAAGGATGCCGCCAACGCCTTGCGCTGGAGCGTTGCCGAGATGGAGCGTCGCTACAAGCTGATGGCGAAAATGGGCGTGCGTAACCTCTCCGGCTTCAACGCCAAGGTCAAGGAAGCCCAGGATGCCGGCGAGCCGTTGAGCGATCCGCTGTACAAGCGCGAAAGCATTCACGACGAAGCGCCGCTGCTGCAGAAACTGCCGACCATCGTTGTAGTGGTGGACGAATTCGCCGACATGATGATGATCGTCGGCAAGAAGGTTGAAGAACTGATTGCCCGTATTGCGCAAAAAGCGCGTGCGGCGGGGATTCACTTGATTCTTGCGACCCAGCGCCCGTCGGTGGACGTGATCACCGGTCTGATCAAGGCCAACATCCCGACACGTATGGCGTTTCAGGTATCGAGCAAGATCGACTCGCGAACCATCATCGACCAGGGTGGCGCCGAGCAACTGCTCGGTCACGGTGACATGCTCTACATGCCGCCTGGCACCAGTTTGCCGATCCGCGTCCACGGCGCGTTCGTCTCCGACGATGAGGTTCACCGTGTGGTCGAAGCGTGGAAGCTGCGCGGCGCGCCGGAATACAACGACGACATTCTCAACGGTGTCGAAGAGGCGGGCAGCGGCTTTGAAGGCAGCAGCGGTGGTGGCGACGGTGATGATCCGGAAGCCGACGCGCTGTATGACGAAGCGGTGCAGTTCGTCCTCGAAAGCCGTCGCGCGTCGATTTCCGCTGTGCAGCGCAAGCTGAAGATCGGCTACAACCGCGCCGCGCGGATGATCGAGGCGATGGAGATGGCCGGCGTCGTTACCTCTATGAACACCAACGGTTCGCGTGAAGTCCTGGCCCCGGGCCCGGTACGCGACTGAAACGCAACGACGCGGGTGGTGCAATGACGCACCACCCGCTCTCCCACGATTATTCAAGAGGACTCTCATGCGCCTTATCCGCATGCTGTTGCCAGTACTGGCGCTGACCACACTCACGGCCCACGCCGATGAAAAGGACGTGGCGCGTCTGACCCAATTGCTCGAAACATCGAAAACCCTGTCGGCCAACTTCTCGCAGTTGACCCTCGACGGCGGCGGCACCCAGTTGCAGGAAACCACCGGCAACATGACCCTGCAGCGTCCGGGTCTGTTCTACTGGCACACCAACGCGCCGGCCGAGCAGACCATGGTCTCCGACGGCAAGAAAGTCACCCTGTGGGACCCGGATCTGGAGCAGGCAACCATCAAGAAGCTCGACGAGCGGCTGACCCAGACGCCAGCGCTGTTGCTGTCCGGTGATGTCTCGAAGATCAGCCAGAGCTTCGATATCAGCGCGAAAGAGGCGGGCGGCGTGATCGACTTCACTCTCAAGCCGAAAACCAAGGACACCCTGTTCGACAACCTGCGCCTGTCGTTCCGCAACGGCCTGCTCAATGACATGCAACTGATTGACAGCGTCGGCCAGCGCACCAATATCCTGTTTACCATGGTCAAGGCCAACGAAGCGGTGCCTGCGTCCAAGTTCAAATTCGACATTCCCAAGGGTGCCGACGTTATCCAGGAATAAACACCGGGCCTTTGTGGTGAGGACCTGCTATTGAGGGGCTATTGTGGCGAGGGGATTTATCCCCGTCCGGCTGCGCAGCAGTCGTCGCTTTTGGGGCCGCTTCGCAGCCCAACGGGGATAAATCCCCTCACCACAGGTTCTTCAGCAGATTTCAGAAAATCAGAGGTTTCAACGCTACGTGATGGATCTGTTTCGCAGTGCACCGATTGCCCAACCCTTGGCCGCGCGTTTGCGTGCGGCCAATCTGGATGAGTACGTCGGTCAGGAACACGTGCTCGCTCGCGGCAAGCCTCTGCGTGAGGCGCTGGAGCAGGGCGCGCTGCATTCGATGATCTTCTGGGGGCCGCCGGGCGTGGGCAAAACCACCCTGGCGCGCTTGCTCGCAGAAGTCTCCGATGCGCACTTCGAAACGGTTTCGGCGGTGCTCGCCGGGGTCAAGGAAATCCGCCAGGCCGTTGAAATCGCCAAACAGCAGGCCGGACAGTACGGCAAGCGCACGATCCTGTTTGTCGATGAAGTGCACCGCTTCAACAAGTCGCAGCAGGACGCGTTTCTGCCGTACGTTGAAGACGGCACGCTGATCTTCATCGGCGCCACCACCGAAAACCCTTCGTTCGAACTGAACAACGCCCTGTTGTCGCGGGCCCGCGTCTACGTGCTGAAAAGCCTCGACGAAGCGGCGCTGCGCAAACTGGTGCATCGGGCTTTGACCGAAGAGCGCGGGCTGGGCAAGCGCAACCTGACCCTGAGCGATGAAGGTTTTCAGATGCTGCTGTCCGCCGCTGATGGTGATGGCCGGCGTCTGCTCAATCTGTTGGAAAACGCCTCTGATCTGGCCGAAGACAACAGCGAAATCGGCATCGAGCTGCTGCAAAGCCTGCTCGGCGACACCCGTCGACGTTTCGACAAGGGTGGCGAAGCGTTTTACGACCAGATCTCGGCCCTGCACAAATCGGTGCGCGGCTCCAACCCTGACGGCGCGTTGTACTGGTTTGCGCGGATGATCGACGGCGGCTGCGATCCGCTGTATCTGGCCCGGCGCGTGGTGCGCATGGCCAGCGAAGACATCGGCAACGCCGACCCGCGTGCGCTGAGCCTGTGCCTGGCGGCGTGGGAAGTGCAGGAGCGTCTCGGCAGCCCCGAGGGCGAATTGGCAGTCGCCCAGGCCATTACTTATCTGGCCTGCGCACCGAAAAGCAATGCGGTGTACATGGGCTTCAAAACCGCGCTGCGCGCAGCGGCTGAGAACGGCTCGCTGGAAGTCCCGCTGCACCTGCGCAATGCCCCGACCAAGCTGATGAAGCAATTGGGTTATGGCGACGAATACCGCTACGCCCACGACGAGCCGGACGCCTATGCCGCCGGCGAAGACTATTTTCCGGAAGAACTCGAGCCGATTCCGTTCTATCAGCCAGTGCCCCGTGGCCTGGAGTTGAAGATCGGCGAAAAACTCAATCACCTCGCTCAACTCGATCGTCTGAGCCCTCGGCAGCGGAGAAAATAGTGGTTCCATTGATCCTTGCAGTGTCGGTCGGCGGTGTTGCCGGCACCTTGTTGCGCTTCGCCACCGGTAATTGGGTCAGCGCCAATTGGCCGCGGCACTTCTATACCGCGACGCTGGCCGTTAATATCGTGGGCTGCCTGCTGATTGGCGTGTTGTACGGCCTGTTTCTGATACGCCCGGAGGTGCCGATCGAGGTGCGCGCCGGGTTGATGGTCGGCTTCCTCGGGGGGCTGACGACTTTTTCATCCTTTTCACTGGATACGGTGCGCCTGCTGGAAAGCGGGCAAGTGTTGCTGGCCCTGGGCTACGCCGCACTCAGCGTATTCGGCGGGCTGCTCGCGACGTGGGCCGGCCTGTCCCTGACCAAACTTTGATAACGAGAAACCGACATGCTCGATTCCAAACTGTTACGTAGCAACCTTCAGGACGTAGCGGACCGCCTGGCTTCCCGTGGCTTTGCCCTGGACACCGCGCGCATCGAAGCGCTGGAAGAACAGCGCAAGACCGTCCAGACCCGCACCGAAGCACTGCAGGCTGAACGTAACGCGCGTTCCAAATCCATCGGGCAGGCCAAGCAGCGTGGCGAAGACATCGCGCCGCTGATGGCGGACGTCGAGCGCATGGCGGCCGAGCTGAGCGCGGGCAAGGTCGAGCTGGACGCGATCCAGACCGAACTCGATTCGATCCTGCTCGGTATCCCCAACCTGCCGCACGAGTCGGTTCCGGTCGGCAAGGACGAAGACGACAACGTCGAAGTGCGCCGCTGGGGCACCCCGACTCAGTTCGATTTCGAAGTCAAAGACCACGTTGCCCTCGGCGAAAAGTTCGGCTGGCTGGACTTCGAAACCGCCGCCAAGCTGTCCGGCGCGCGGTTCGCCTTGCTGCGTGGCCCGATCGCGCGGCTGCATCGCGCACTGGCGCAGTTCATGATCAATCTGCATGTCACCGAACATGGCTACGAAGAGGCTTACACGCCTTATCTGGTTCAGGCTCCGGCGCTGCAAGGCACCGGCCAGTTGCCGAAGTTCGAAGAGGATCTGTTCAAGATTGCCCGCGAAGGCGAAGCCGATCTGTACCTGATCCCGACCGCCGAAGTGTCACTGACCAACATCGTTGCCGGCGAAATCGTCGATTCGAAACTGCTGCCGATCAAGTTTGTCGCCCACACCCCGTGCTTCCGCAGCGAAGCCGGTGCGTCGGGCCGCGACACGCGTGGCATGATCCGCCAGCACCAGTTCGACAAAGTCGAAATGGTCCAGATCGTCGAGCCATCGCAATCGATGGAAGCGCTGGAAAGCCTGACTGCCAACGCCGAAAAAGTCCTGCAGCTGCTCGGCCTGCCTTACCGCACCCTGGCGCTGTGCACCGGCGACATGGGCTTCAGCGCCGTCAAGACCTATGACCTGGAAGTGTGGATTCCGAGCCAGGACAAATACCGCGAAATCTCCTCGTGCTCCAATTGCGGCGACTTCCAGGCGCGGCGCATGCAGGCGCGTTTCCGTAACCCGGAAACCGGCAAGCCTGAGCTGGTGCACACCTTGAACGGCTCTGGTCTGGCGGTCGGTCGTACTCTGGTTGCGGTACTGGAAAACTACCAGCAGGCCGACGGTTCGATCCGCGTGCCGGACGTGCTCAAGCCGTACATGGGTGGCCTTGAGGTCATCGGCTAAATGAAATATCTGCCGCTGTTTCACAACCTTCGCGGCAGTCGTGTGTTGGTTGTCGGTGGGGGGGAAATTGCGTTGCGCAAATCCCGCCTGCTGGCCGATGCCGGTGCGCTGCTGCGGGTGGTCGCACCTGAAATCGAAACGCAACTGGCTGAACTGGTCGCTGCCAGCGGCGGTGAATGCCTGTTGCGCGGTTATGCCGAAACGGATCTGGACGGTTGCGGGTTGATCATTGCCGCTACCGACGACGAAACGCTCAACGCGCAAGTCTCCACCGACGCCCACCGCCGTTGCGTGCCGGTCAACGTGGTCGATGCGCCGGCCTTGTGCAGCGTGATCTTCCCGGCGATCGTCGATCGCTCGCCGTTGATCATCGCCGTGTCCAGCGGCGGCGATGCGCCGGTACTGGCGCGCCTGATCCGCGCGAAAATCGAAACCTGGATTCCTTCCACTTACGGTCAGTTGGCTGGATTGGCTGCGCGTTTTCGCAATCAGGTGAAAAACCTGTTTCCGGATGTTCAGCAGCGTCGCGGCTTCTGGGAAGACGTTTTCCAAGGCCCGATTGCCGATCGTCAACTGGCCGGGCAGGGCGCTGAAGCCGAGCGCCTGTTGCAGGCCAAGGTCGATGGCGAGCCCATGGTCACCACTGGCGAGGTTTATCTGGTCGGTGCCGGCCCCGGTGATCCGGATCTGTTGACCTTCCGCGCACTGCGCCTGATGCAGCAAGCCGATGTGGTGCTCTATGACCGCCTTGTGGCACCGGCGATTCTCGAGTTGTGCCGTCGCGATGCCGAGCGGGTGTATGTCGGCAAGCGTCGCTCCGAACACGCCGTGCCGCAGGATCAGATCAACCAGCAACTGGTCGATCTGGCCAAGGCCGGCAAGCGTGTGGTGCGGTTGAAGGGTGGCGATCCGTTTATCTTCGGCCGCGGTGGCGAAGAGATCGAAGAGCTCGCGGCCCACGGTATTCCATTCCAGGTGGTGCCGGGCATTACGGCGGCCAGCGGTTGCGCTGCTTATGCGGGGATTCCGCTGACCCACCGTGACCATGCGCAGTCCGTGCGGTTTGTCACTGGCCACTTGAAGGATGGTTCCACCGATCTGCCATGGGCCGATCTTGTCGCCCCGGCGCAGACGCTGGTGTTCTACATGGGCCTGGTGGGTTTGCCGATCATCTGTGAGCAGTTGATCAAGCATGGTCGCGCGGCGGATACCCCGGCGGCGTTGATTCAGCAGGGCACTACAGTCAATCAGCGGGTTTTCACCGGCACGCTGGCGGATCTGCCGCGAATGGTGGCGGAGCATGAAGTGCATGCACCGACCCTGGTGATCGTCGGCGAAGTAGTGCAGCTGCGCGAGAAACTGGCGTGGTTTGAAGGGGCGCAGGCGCAGGTCTAAACACCGCGTCGCCCCAATCGCTGGCAAGCCAGCTCCCACAGGTATTGTGTCAAAGCTGCAATCTTCAGCATTACACAAGACCTTGTGGGAGCTGGCTTGCCAGCGATGGCGCCCTTAAGAGCTGCTCGAATTTCAACCCCGGCGCCAAACCCCTTTCCCGATCAACCGCTCGCGATCATGCGCTACGCTGAAATCCTGCTCCGGCCCCTTCGGCACAACCCCTGTCGGGTTAATCGTCTTGTGGCTGCCATAGTAGTGATGCTTGATATGCTGGAAATCCACCGTCTCGGCAATCCCCGGCCACTGATACATCTCGCGCAGCCAGTTCGACAGGTTCGGGTAGTCGGCAATCCGCCGCAGGTTGCACTTGAAGTGCCCGTGATACACCGCGTCAAAGCGAATCATCGTGGTGAACAAACGCACATCGGCCTCGGTCAGGTATTCCCCGCTCAGGTAACGATTGGCACCCAGCAGTTGCTCCAGATGATCCAGTTCGGCGAAGACTTCATCGAACGCCTGTTCGTAGGCTTGCTGCGAAGTAGCGAATCCGGCGCGGTAGACACCGTTGTTCACCGCCGGGTAGATCCGCTCGTTCAGCGCATCGATTTCGTTGCGTAGCGGCGCCGGATAAAAGTCCAGATCGCTACCAGTGATCTCGTCGAAGGCGCTGTTGAACATGCGGATGATTTCCGCCGATTCATTGCTGACAATCCGCTTGAGTTTCTTGTCCCACAACACTGGCACCGTCACGCGCCCGGTGTAGTCAGGCGTGTCAGCGGTGTAGCGCTGATGCATGAAGTCGAAGCCGTCGAGCTTGTCGCCGGTCGAGCCTAGCGCTTTGTCGAAGGTCCAGCCGTTTTCCAGCATCAGCCAGCTGACCACCGACACGTCGATCAGACTTTCCAGACCTTTCAATTTGCGAAAAATCAGCGTGCGATGCGCCCAAGGGCAGGCGAGGGAAACGTAGAGGTGATAGCGCCCGGCTTCGGCAGTGAAACCGCCTTCACCGCTGGGGCCTGGTTGACCGTCGGCGGTCACCCAGTTGCGGCGTTGCGCTTGTTCGCGCTGGAACGCGCCGTCCTTGCTGCTTTCGTACCACTTGTCCTGCCAGTGGCCGTCGACGAGTAAACCCATGATCAAGACTCCCAAAACCAATATTCGTTGGAGTCGAGTCTATTCCGATGAGTTCGAACAAAAAGCGCAAAGATCGGGCGCTAATGATCGGTTAGATCGATGTGTTGCGCGCCGCCCAGTATTGTTCTGCGGTTGTGAAGGCCTGTTCGCGATTCTGACCGAGACCGCGCAGGGCGAGGGCCATGGTCGCAATCAAGGCCATTTGCGGGTAACTGTCGACCACATCGCCACGCCACACGGCTTTCAAGTGCTCGATGTCCAGCGAGGCGGGTTTGACGTGGCGCTGCGCTGACAGCTGCGGCCATTCTTCATCCCAGCTCTGACCGCCGCTGGTGCCATAAAGGTGGCTGGTGGCGTCGGGGTTGATCTCGATTTCACCGCCATCGCCCTTGACCACAATTGCCGTGTCGCCGAGCAAGCCGCTGGCATCGCGATGCACCGCCTGGTAACCCGGGTGAAAAATGCTTTGCAGGCCGCAGCGTGCGCCCAACGGATTGAGAATCCGCGCCAGCGAGTGGATCGGCGACCGCAGGCCCAAGGTATTGCGCAGGTCGATCATCTTTTGCAACTGCGGCGCCCAGTCCACCAGCGGCATAAACGCCAGACCGCCGTTGTCCAGTGCCGCGCCGACCTGCTGCCAATTGCGGCACAGGGGAGTGTTCAGTTCGCCCAGCAGTTGTTCGCTGTACAGACGCCCGGCCGTGTGTGCGCCGCCGCCATGCATGAAGATGCGCACGCCGTTTTGCGCCAGGCACTTGGCCGCCAGCAGATACCACGGCAGGTGGCGTTTTTTGCCGGCGTAGGTCGGCCAGTCCAAGTCGACATTCAATGCGGGCGCGTGCAAGCGTGCGCGCAGGGCTTCGGTGAAACCGGCCATTTCTTCGGCACTTTCTTCCTTGTGCCGCAGCAACATCAGGAAGGCACCCAGTTGCGTATCTTCGACCTTGTCATCGAGCACCATGCCCATGGCCTCGCGGGCTTCCTCGCGCGTAAGGTCGCGGGCGCCGCGCTTGCCCTTGCCGAGAATGCGCACGAATTGCGCGAACGGATGCTCGGCAGGCGTTTCGAGGGTCAAAGCTGGAAAGTCGTTCATAGGCAATTCGTCGGTTTGGGCAGGCCCGCCAGTTTCGCGGCGAGTTTGGCAGGGGTGCCTTTGAACAGTCGGTTCAGGTGCAGGCTGTTGCCTTTGTCGGCGCCGAGTTTCAACGCGGTGTACTTGATCAGCGGACGCGTGGCCGGCGATAGCTGGAATTCGGCGTAGAAGCTACGCAGAAGCTCAAGGACTTCCCAGTGTTCGGGCGTCAACTGGATGTCTTCGGCGGCGGCGAGGGCGCTGGCGACTTCAGCCGACCAGTCGCTGAGGTCAACGAGAAAGCCGTCCTTGTCCAGTTCGATGGCGCGGGCGCCGACGGTCATTGAATTCATAGCCAGCTGTTGACCTTGGCGTGATGGATCGACAGTTCGACGAAGGCCGGGTAGTCAATGGCCTCGGCCCAGTCTGGAACCTCGATCGCACGCGCCTGTGCGTCCTCAACCAATACAAAAAGTTTGATTGGTCGCTCTTGCAGAGCAGCGAACGGCGCAGTGTTCGGTTGCAGCGCATACACCGCATCGCCGGACAACAACACAGCGTCGGCGCTGCCGAGCAGGCGCAGACAACTGCTCAGACGATCGTCGCCGAACGGGGAATGAGACAACACATGCAAAGTCGACATCAGAGGGTGATCACCTGATCGTAACGGTCAATAAGGGCGGTGATGTGTTCAGCAGCAAGCGGCTGCGCTTCGTCCAGCGACAGGTTGCCAAGACCGCGAGCATTGGCGCTTTCGGCGCAATAGAACAGCTCTTCGACACCAAACATCGGCAGCGCCTGCAGATTGGCGCTGAGGTCTTTCTGCTGCAAGGCCCTGGCGTTCTGCCCGGCGGCCAGTTGCAGCACGCCGTCATCGAGAAACAGCAAACCGATCGGCAGATCGAAGGCGCCACCGGCGAGCACGATATCCAGCGCTTCCCGGGCACCGGGGCCGGACCAAGGCGATTGGCGGCTGATGATCAACAGCGATTTGGCCATGTTCAAGCGCCTCCGAAACAGATGAGCCGATCAGCGTCCTGCACGGCGTCGTGCAATTGACCCAGACCGGACAATTCCCATGGCGCGCTGAGCGAAATCGCTTCACGCTGGTAACGCTTGGCTTCTTCTTCGTTCAACACGCCACGGCGCAGAGCGGCGGCGATGCAGACCACGCCGTCAAGTTGCTTTTCGTTGATAAAGGCGCGCCATTGCTTGGGCAAGTCCAGTTCATCCTGCGGCGTCACCACCGCATCGGAGGCGTTGAACACGCCGTCCTGATAGAAGAACAGCCGGACAATCTCATGGCCGCCGGCCAGCGCGGCCTGGGCAAACAGCAGGGCACGGCGCGAGGAGGGCGCATGGGCGGCGGAAAACAGCGCGATGGCGAACTTCATGATGGACTCGATCAGCGAAACTGCGGCCATGATAAAGCTTTATTGCGACAGCCGCGAAACCCGAGTTTTACGCAGATACCTTTGTAGGAGCTGCCGAAGGCTGCGATCTTTTGATCTTGAAGAGCAAAATC
>NZ_WBRZ01000070.1:0-21693 GCF_008923895.1 Pseudomonas sp. GXM4 | reverse complement strand
CCTCTCCCTCGGGAGAGGGCCAGGGTGAGGGGCAAATCTCAAGTCGAGCGCAATACTCGAAAATTCACCGATCAAGCTCCTCCACCAACCACGGCAAAAGCTCCTCACACGACCCTTCAATCTTCAAATCGAGCAGATCATCCGCCCGGGTCTTGCCCAGATTGATCGCCATCAACGGCTTGCCACGCTCGGCAATCACCCGACACAAGCGAAACGCCGAATACGCCATCAACGACGATCCCACCACCAGCAACCCCGCCGCATTCTCGGCGGCGGCCAGCGCCCGCGCGGCCGTCGGTTGCGCCACGTTCTCGCCGAAAAACACCACATCCGGTTTCATCCGCTCACCCGCGCAATGCGGGCACTGCGGTACCTGAAAGCGCGCTTCAAATGCCGGGTCGAGCAAGGTATCGCCATCCGGCGCCTGCACCGCATCAACACCACTCAGGTAGGGATTGTGTGTCTCCATCTGCTGCTGGATCGTGTCGCGCTCGCTGCGCTGCCCGCAATCCAGGCACAGCACTCGATGCAGGCTGCCGTGCAGTTCGATCACATCGTGGCTGCCGGCCTGATCGTGCAAGGTATCGACGTTCTGCGTGATCAAAGCGCTTATCCGGCCACGCTGTTGCAATGTCGCCAGCGCCTCATGCGCCGCATTCGGTCGGGCCTTTCGCACGCGCGGCCAGCCGAGCATCGCTCGCGCCCAATAACGCCGGCGTGATTCCGGGGCGGCGAGAAACTCCTGATACATCATCGGCTGCCGCCCACGACGCACGCCATCGCTGTCGCGATAGTCCGGAATGCCCGATGGCGTGCTGATGCCGGCGCCGGTCAATATCAGGAATTTATCGTCGGCCATGGCCTGCAACAGCGTATCGAGATGTTCGCGGATCGGGCTATCGAGCATGCTCAGCACTCCAGAATGGGCAGTGCCCGCAGGTTAGCATGCGATCCGCACGGGTTACTTGCGCGCCTCCAGAATCAGATTGAACGGCGTTTGCGTGGCGCGGCGGAACTGCTTGAACCCAGCCTCGACAAAGACTTTGCGCAGGCGCATTTCCCCTGCCTGCGCACCGAGCCCGAGGCCGACTTCCTGGGACAGCGAATTGGGCGTGCAGATAAACGTCGAGGCGGCGTAGAACAGGCGCCCGACCGCGTTGAGATTGTCGTCCAGTTTGTCGTTGGCGAACGGTTCGACCAGCAACACCGTGCCATCATCTTTCAGCGACTCATAAGCGTGGCGAGCGGCGCCGACCGGGTCGCCCATGTCGTGCAGGCAGTCGAAAAAGCAGATCAGGTCGTAGTCGCCGCCGGGATAGTTTTTCGCCGTGCCCTCGAAAAATCCGGCGCGATTGCCCACGCCACCTTCTTCGGCGCGTTGCGTGGCGACGGTGACTGACGGCGCATGGAAGTCGAAGCCGACAAACTGCGATTTCGGAAACGCCTGGGCCATGATCACCGTCGAGGCGCCGTGGCCGCAGCCGATGTCGGCAACTTTGGCGCCGCGTTCCAGCTTCGCCACCACGCCGTCCAGGGCCGGAAGCCATTCGGCAATCAGGTGACCTTTGTAGCCGGGGCGGAAGAAACGTTCGGTGCCGCTGAACATGCACGGATGGTGATCGCCCCACGACAAGGCGCCATTGCCGCGCATGGCCTTGACCAGTTTGTCCTTGTCATGGAAAAACGACGCCACCACGCCGAGACCGCCAGCGACGTACACCGGCGAATCCTCCACGGCCAGCGCCAGTGCCTGTTCTTCAGGCAAGCGAAATTGACCGTCAAGGTGTTCCATATAGCCCGATGCGGCATGGGCGCTGAGCCATTCGCGCACCAGGCGCGGATTGCAGGTGGTTTTGGCTGCGAGGGCTTCGGGGCTGATCGGTTGGCTGTCGGCCATTGCCCGGTACAGACCGAGTTCTTCGCCGACGATGACATTGGCCAGCATCGCCGCGCCGCCCATGTCGTTGACCAGTTTGCCCATGAATTCGTTGAGCTTCGCCTCATTCATCACGTGTGCTCCTGAAACAGGATCACCGTCCGGCGGCGTTGAATGTCGAGGCAGGCGCCACCGGGCGGTGGTCACGGATTGGGGCAGGGCACAGCAGACGTCCTGCGGCCCCCTCGACTGGGTAATGAATGAGTCTAGTCGGTGTTTTTCTCAGCGTGGCAGCGGCAACTTCAGTTCAGCGCACAATCCGCCACCTTCACGATTGCTCAACATAAGCGAGCCACCGAGCGCCAACGCCAATTGCTGGGCGATCGCCAGTCCGAGGCCGGTGCCGCCGGTGTCGCGATTGCGCGAGTTTTCCACGCGGTAGAACGGTTCCAGCACCTGCGCCAGTTCGGCCTCGGCGATGCCCGGGCCGCGATCGAGGACTTTCACCGACAGGCTGTTGCCCTGCGCTTCGACCTGCAATTGCGCGGCGCCGGCGAATTTCAGGGCGTTGTCGGTCAGGTTCACCAGCACCCGGCGCAGGGCCTGCGGGCGGGTTTCGATTACCGCTTTGCTTTTGCCGCCGAGCTGCACGTCCTTGCCCATGTCCTGATAGTCGAAGACCAGGCTGTCGAGGAACGAGTCAAGATCGGTACGCCGGCTCTCCTCGGTGGCGCCGTGCACGCTGCGGGCGTAGGCCACGCCTTCGCGCACCAGATGTTCGATTTCGCCCAGATCGCTGCTCAGTTTGTCTTTCTCGACCGAGTCGTCCATGAATTCTGCGCGCAGTTTCATCCGGGTGATCGGCGTTTGCAGGTCGTGGGAAATCGCCGCGAGCAGTTGCATGCGTTCTTTCAGGTAGGCGGCGATGCGGGTCTGCATGGCGTTGAACGCCCGTGCCGCGTGGACCACTTCGGTCGGCCCGTGCTCGTCGAGCTTGATCGGGTGAGCGTTGGGGTCGAGGGTTTCCACGGCGTTGGCGAGGCGGGTGAGGGGACGGATGGCGATGCGCACGGCGAGCCAGGTGCAGAGGATCAACAATGCCAGTTGGCCGAGCAGCACCACCGGCAACCACGGCGACAACGGCACCATCGCCGGGCGGATATCGATGGTCACCGGGCTGCCGTCGCTCAGGCGCAGGTGGCCCTGGAAGTGTTGTCTCGGACCACCGGGAACTTCGGTAAACACGATTGGATAAGTGTCGCCGATGGCCGCCGTAATTGAGGCAATCGCGACGGACTTTTCAGCCGATGTCACCGGCATGCCCGGTTCGCCCTCATTGAGCAGGTAGCCGTAGTTGCGCCGGGCCAGACGCGGCAGCCAGGCCTCGCGTTCGGCGGCGGGCAGGCGATCGAGGATCGCCATCGACGTCGAGACGTCGGTTTCGAGGTTGCCGAGCATGGTGCTTTTCGCGCTCTGGTAACGCTCGTAATACTGCGCGCCGAACGACAGACCCTGCGCCAGAATCAGCCCGATCAGAAAGATCAGCGACAGGCGCGAGGCGAGGGTGCGCGGCCATTGCAGCTTGAGTTTCATGCCGACGTCCCGAGCAGTTCGACCGGCAGCGAAAACACATAACCTTCACTGCGCACGGTCTTGATATAGGCCGGCTCGCGGGCATCGTCCAGCAGGCGTTGACGCAGGCGACTGACCAGCAGATCAATGGAACGGTCGAACAGATCGGCCTCGCGTCCCTGGGTCAGATTGAGCAGTTGATCGCGGCTGAGCACCCGTTGCGGATGGTCGAGGAACACCCGCAGCAGGCGGTATTCGGCGCCGCTGAGGGCAACCATGGTGCCGTCGCTGTCGAGCAGGTGCCGGGCCGAGGTGTCCAGCTGCCAACGACCGAACGCCAGCAGGCGTCCGGCTTCGGTGACCACCAGGTTCGGCGGCAACATACGCGTGCGGCGCAATACGGCATTGATCCGCGCCAGCAGCTCGCGGGCGGCGAAAGGTTTGGTCAGGTAATCGTCGGCGCCCATTTCCAGACCGATGATGCGGTCGGTTTCATCGTTGCGCGCGGTGAGCATCAGCACCGGCGTGGCCTTGTGTTTGCCTACACGCAATTCGCGGCACAACTGCAGGCCATCGTCGCCGGGCATCATGATGTCGAGCACGATCAGGTCGACGGTGTTGGCGTCAAGGAAGCTGCGCATCTGCCGGCCATCGGCGACCACTGTTGTGCGCAGGCCGTTTTTCTTCAGGTAGTTGCCTACCAGTTCACGGATCTCGCGGTCGTCGTCGACGATGAGAATGTGATCGACATGTTCCATCGGTTCAAGCCTCTGTCAAAGGGGGAATGCCGTGCAGTCTATAGCGCCGTAGACCGCACGCCTGCCTGCCTTTGTATTGCAGTGTATCTGCCGCAGCGGCGGATACACACCGACGCAAAATCACGATTTTTTCGGGGTTTTGTATCGCTCTGTATCTACACACTGCAGGGATACACAACGAGTGATTCTCGTCCTTTCCTGACACAGACGCGATACCTCGAAGGCCTCAAATAGGCTCCATCGAGGCACACACACACCGCCTCGGCTCAAACCCACTGAAGCCTTGAGGACTACACCATGAACAACAAATCCGTATTCGCCGCCTGCCTGTTCGCCGCTCTGAACATCTGCACCCTGTCGGCCCACGCCGAAGCTGACGTCAGCCGGCAAACCTACACCTACGGCACCCATCTGGATATCCAGAAAGTGCTGTCGATGACCGAAGACACCTCGGTGACCTGCGGCATCACCGAGGCGCGCATGACCTACCTCGATTCCGCCGGCAAAACCCGCGAGCTGGATTACAGCAAATTCGCTGACGGCTGCAACAACCAGAACTGAGTCATCCCTACTTTTTCTGCAAGGAGTTTTGCCATGAACAACGTCTCGCGCTTTCTGACCGCAGCAGCCTTCGCCTTCACCGGTGCCGCCGCCCACGCCAACAGTGCTGTGGAGCAGAGCAGTTGCGCCAGCAGCACCTGCTTCCAGCTGACCACCGTGGCGAAGGAGGGCAGCGATGCCTTGATCGCCGCTGACGGCTCCAGCCGCACACCGCAGGGGCAGATGGTCGCCGCTGACGGCTCCAGCCGCACACCGCAGGGCCAGATGGTTGCCGCTGATGGTTCCAGCCGCACACCGCAGGGGCAGATGGTCGCCGCTGACGGATCGAGCCGTACACCGCAAGGCCAGATGGTCGCCGCTAATGGTTCCAGCCGTACACCGCAAGGCCAACTGGTCGCGGAAAACGGTACCAGTCGCACGCCTCAAGGGCAGTTGCTCGACGGCCAGACTGCATGAGCCACGGCGTAAATAAAGCGAGCTAGCGAGGGGCGTTTCCCTCGCTGCCCGGTTGTGTGCCCAGCCCCCATTCCAAGGTGACCCCTTATGTACCTCATTGCATTTCTCGGCGGTCTGCTGACCGTTCTCAGTCCGTGCATCCTGCCGGTGGTGCCGTTTCTGTTCGCTGGCGCCAACCGTACCCGTTCCTCGATCTTCCTGACTCTCGCCGGCATGGCGCTGACCTTTGCGCTGATCTCCAGCCTTGCCGTGGTCAGCAGCGAGTGGGTGATTCAGGCCAGCAACACTGGCCGCCACGTCGCCTTGCTGGTCATGGCCCTGTTCGCCCTGTCGCTGATCTCGGCCCGCGTCGGTGACTGGCTGACCAGGCCGTTTGTTGCGCTCGGCAATCGTCTCGATCAGGACACGCGTAAACGTGCCGGACCGATGGGCTCGATCATGCTCGGTGTCGCCACCGGCCTGTTGTGGGCGCCCTGTGCCGGGCCGATCCTTGGGGTGATTCTGACCGGCGCGATGTTGCAAGGCGCCAATGCCCAGACCAGCCTGTTGCTGCTGGCTTACGGCGTCGGCAGTGCCTTGTCGCTGGGCACGTTGATTTTTGCCGGGCGCGGTCTGATCAATCGGCTGAAACCGTCGATCCCGTTCAGCGGCTGGTTGCGCCGTGGTGCCGGGGTTGCGGTGCTTGCTACGGTCGCGGTGATCTCGACGGGCGCCGACAAAACCCTGCTCGCCAATACGTCTTCGGAGGGCGTGGCCAGCGTCGAGAAAAACGTCCTGGAAAACGTGCCGAAAGTGGTCGACTACTTCGTCAGCAAGGTCCGCGCCGATTCGATGATGGACGAGGCCCGGGGCGCGATGCCGTCGCTGTCGGGCGCTGTGCAATGGCTCAATTCACCGCAGCTCAGCGCCGAATCCCTGCGCGGCAAAGTGGTGCTGGTGGACTTCTGGACCTACGACTGCATCAACTGCCAGCACACCCTGCCGTACGTCAAAGACTGGGCGAAGAAATACGAGAAGGACGGCCTGGTGGTGATCGGCGTGCACACACCCGAGTATGGCTACGAGCGCATCATCAACAACGTCAAGGATCAGGTGAAAAAACTCGGCATCACCTACCCGGTAGCCATCGACAACGACTATGCGATCTGGCGCAACTTCGACAATCAATACTGGCCGGCGCATTACCTGATCGACGCCAAGGGCCAGATGCGTTACAGCCACTTCGGTGAAGGTCGCTATGCCGAGCAGGAGCAGATGATCAAGCAGTTGCTGGAAGAGGCCAAGGCACCGGCCGCCTGAGTGTTTCATGCGCTTGACAAATCTTCACCACTCATCGGCAAAGTGCCCGGTTTACGGGGTTGCCGGACGATTGACAGGGACGCCGGGCAGCCTCGGCGCGATAGTGACCAAGCACGGTCCGCGTCGCAGCCTGTGCTTTCTCTCTGCCACGGAGCTCGCTGTCATGAGTACCCCGATTGATCTCACTGCCCTGAAGGAACGTCAGAAAGTCGCTTGGGCCAGTGGCGACTACGCCGTGATCGGCACGACTTTGCAGATCGTCGGTGAAAGCCTCGCCGAGGCCTGCGATCTGCGCTGTGATGAACAGGTGCTGGATGTCGCCGCCGGTAACGGCAACGCCACCCTGGCAGCGGCGCGGCGCGGTTGTGTGGTGACCTCGACCGATTACGTCGCGGCACTGCTGGAGCGTGGTCAGGATCGCGCCCGGGCCGAACATCTGGAGGTGATTTTTCAGGTGGCCGATGCCGAGGCTTTGCCTTTTCCCGATGAAAGCTACGACGCTGTTTTGTCGACGTTCGGCGTGATGTTCGCGCCTGACCAGGTCAGCGCCGCTAATGAGCTGGGGCGGGTCTGTCGTCGGGGCGGGCGGATTGGTATGGCGAACTGGACGCCGGAGGGCTTCGTCGGGCAGATGTTCAAGATTCTCGGCCAGCATCTGCCACCGCCCGCGATTGCTCAGCCGCCATCGAACTGGGGCTCGGATGCGTGGCTGCACAAGCATTTCGATGATCGCGATTTTGTCGTGCGCGTGACCCGCAGCCACTTCAACTTCCGCTACCGCTCGGCGGCGCATTTCATTGACATCTTTCGCCACTGGTACGGGCCGGTGCACAAGGCTTTTGCGGTGTTGTCGGCGGAGGCCGGGCAGGCGTTGGAGGATGATTTGACAGAGCTGCTCAATCGCTCGAATCGGGCGGGGGAGGCGTCGCTGGTGGTGCCGAGCGAATATCTGGAGGTGGTGATTACCAAGCGCTAGTCCACATCGGATCTCCTGATCGATGAAGATCTCTGTGGGAGCGAGCCTGCTCGCGAAAGCGGTGTGCCAGCCAACCTTTATGTTGATGGAACCACCGCATTCGCGAGCAGGCTCGCTCCCACAGGGGAATGTGCTTATTTCAAATGGCTGCGATCAAACCACTCCAGCGCCGTGCGCCAGATGCAGATCCCCAGAAAATAAGCCGACATCAGCAACCACAAGCCCATTACCAGCGGATTGATCACCGGGTGATTGAGCACCAGCGACAGACTGCACAACAGCCAGATCGCCGTCACCGCGATATTGATTGGCATGAAACGCCGCACGCGAAACGGGTGCAGGAACTTCATCCGCGTCACCGTCAGCAATGCCAGACCGATCACGGTGAGAAAGGTGATCCACGGCCCCGGGCCGATGATGTACAGGCACAGCGCAACCACGTTCCAAGCCGCCGGGAAGCCGACAAAATAGTTGTCCTTGCTCTTCATGTTGACGTTGCAGAAACAGAACAGCGACGACACCAGAATCACCGACACCGTCAGCAACAGGGTGTAATCGGGCAGGGGAATGTAGCGGTAGATAAACAGTGCCGGGATGAATACATAAGTCAGGTAATCGATGACCAGATCAAGGATCGAACCGTCGAAACTCGGCAGCACCGATTGCACATTGACCTTGCGCGCCAGTGCGCCATCGAGGCCGTCGACGATCAGCGCCACGCCCAGCCACATCAGGCAATGAATCGGCTGGTTTTCCAGCAGGGCGAGGGTGGCGAGGAAGGCGGTGACAACGCCAGTCGCGGTAAAACCATGGGCGCCCCATGCTTTGAGCCTGGCGATGTGTACGGTGGATATCACGGGGGCGTTCTCCAGAAAGTGAAGCAAGCCGGGTATCGCCCATCGTCAGAAAGGGCGTCGGCAAACCGGGTCGGGTTGCAGCTATCGACCGGTTTGGCCGGGATAAGGTTCACCACCCATGAATCTTAGCTGGCTCGCGGAAAATTTCTCGGGTGCGATTTCATCGGTGACCCGGCGTCAGCCCAACGGTGCTGGCGCTATGGCTGCGTCGGTCTATCGTTGCCAGACGCAATCAGGCCGGGGCCTCGGAGGATAACGTCATGAATACCAGCGATTTGCTTGAACAACTGCTGCGAGGCCAGGCCTCGGCGGGACAACAGCGTGGCGCTTCGGCCAGTGACGGTCTGGGCGGATTGCTCGGTGGCCTGTTGGGCGGCGGCAGTCAGACTGGAGCGGGTGGTGCGACTGCTTCGGGTGGCCTCGGCGGTCTGGGTGGTTTGCTCGGTGGCCTGCTCGGCGGTGGCGGCTTGGGAAGCGCCCTCGGTGGCAGCAGCCGAAGCCGTTCCGGCGGGACCAATTACGCCGCACTCGCTTCGCTGGGCATGATGGCCTACCAGGCGTACCAAGCCTGGCAACGCAGCCAGGCCAGCAACGCGCCGCAAGAACTGCCACAAACCGCCGACCTGCTCGCCGGCCCGCAAATCGAAACCCACAGCCACGCGGTGCTGCGCGCCCTGATCGCCGCCGCCAAGGCTGACGGCCGCATCGATGAAGCGGAAAAACACCTCATCAGCAGCGAAATCGGCAAACACACCGCCGACCCGCAGTTGCAACAATGGCTCGACGCCGAAGTCGCCAAACCGCTGGATCCCGGGGAAGTGGCGCAATCCGCTGACGGCGATCCTGCCGTAGCCGCCGAAATGTACCTGGCCAGCGTCATGCTGGTAGACGATCAACAGGACGCCGAACGCAGCTATCTCGATGAGCTGGCCGCAGCCTTACAGATCGATCCGGATCTGCAGGTGCATCTGGAACAGCAGGCGAAAGGGCAAGCCTGACCCGCTGTAAAAATCCCTGACACTGCCAGCCCCGGCCGCTCCATCCGTCCGGGGCTTTTTTACCTCGATTGAATTTTTCCGCCGCCGAGTTGCTCTTCTGCATAACAGAACCCGTCTGCCATCGGTGTGCTCATGAACAGGAACCTCGACGATTACAACCGCATGCGTGATTTTTCCGCGACGTCGGAGCCGGCCGCAGTCAAGCGCTCGGGCCGTAAGTCGGCCAAGGATCATGCCTTGCAGTTCTGCATCCAGAAGCACGACGCTTCGCACCTGCATTACGACTTTCGCCTCGAGCTCGACGGCGCCCTGAAGAGCTGGGCGGTGCCGAAGGGGCCGTCGCTGGACCCGTCGGTCAAGCGTCTGGCGATTCATGTCGAGGATCATCCGCTCGATTACGCGACGTTCGAAGGCAGCATTCCCGAGGGGCATTACGGCGCCGGTGATGTGATCGTCTGGGATCGCGGCGTGTGGATTCCGCTGGAGGATCCGCACAAGGCCTATGCCAAGGGGCGGCTCAAGTTCGAGCTGCAAGGCGAGAAGCTCGGCGGCGTGTGGAATCTGGTGCGCACGCACATGCCGGGCAAGAAAGAACAATGGTTCCTGATCAAGCATCAGGACAACGCCGCGCGACCGCAGGATGATTTCGACGTGCTGGTCGCCGAGCCCGACAGCGTGCTCAGCGAGCGCACGATTGTTGGCAAATCGGCGGCTGCCGCCGATAAGGCCAAACCGGTGAAAAAGGCCCCGGCCAAGCCGCGCAAGCAGGCGTCCGGGCAGCTCACCGGCGCGCGCAAGGCCAAGTTGCCGGCACTGATCAAGCCGGAACTGGCGACGCTGGTCGACAGCGCACCCGAAGGGCAGTGGAGCTACGAGATCAAGTTCGACGGCTACCGGATCATGGCGCGGATCGATCACGATGAGGTGCAGCTGTTCACCCGCAATGGCCACGACTGGACGCACAAACTCCCGCAGCAGGCCAAGGCACTGGCGGCGTTGGGTCTGGAATCGGCATGGCTCGACGGTGAAATGGTCGTGGCCAATGAGCAAGGCGTGCCGGATTTTCAGGCGTTGCAGAATGCCTTCGATGCCGGGCGCAGCGGCAACATTGTTTATTACCTGTTCGACGTGCCGTATCTGAATGGCGTCGACCTGCGCGATGTGCCGGTGGAAGAACGCCGCGCCGCGCTGAGCACCATCCTCGGCGCGCAGAAAGAATCCTCAACGCTGCGCTTCTCCGAAGCCTTCGAAGAAACCCCGGACGCGCTGCTCAACAGCGCTTGCCAGATGCAGATGGAAGGCCTGATCGGCAAACGCCTCGGTTCGCCATATGTATCGCGGCGCAGCGGCGACTGGATCAAGCTCAAATGCAAGCATCGCCAGGAATTCGTCATCGTCGGCTACACCGATCCGAAAGGTGCGCGCAGTGCTTTCGGTGCCTTGCTGCTCGGCCTGCACGACCGTGACAGCGGCGAGTTGCGCTATGCCGGCAAGGTCGGCACCGGGTTCAACGAAACCACATTGAAAAGCATCCTCGCCCAACTCAAGCCGTTGCAGACCAAAAGCGCCGCAGTGGTCAATCCACCCAGCGGTTTCGAGGCCAAAGGCGTGCACTGGCTCAAACCCAAACTGCTGGCCGAAGTGGCATTCGCCGAGATGACCAAGGACGGCTCGGTGCGCCACGCCGTGTTCCATGGTTTGCGCGATGACAAACCGGCCAAGGACATTACCGAGGAGCGAGCGAAGCCTGTGAAAGCTGCCAAGTCCGAAAAGACCGAAAAAAACGAAAAAACCGAAAAGGCCAAAACCGCCGAACAGACCAAAACCGCCGACAAGCAGCCGACAAAGAAAACCGCCGCCAGCAAAAAAGCCGAGACCGCACCGTCGCAATCAGGACTGGCCGGCGGCAAGGTACGCATCACCCATCCGGATCGGGTGATTGACGCGGTCAGCGGCACGACCAAAATGCAACTGGCGCAGTACTACGCCAGTGTCGCTGAATACATCCTGCCGCAACTCAAGGATCGCCCCGTGGCGTTGGTGCGTGCACCGGACGGCATTGCCGGCGAATTGTTTTTCCAAAAGAACGCCGAACGCTTGGCTATCCCGGGGATTACTGCACTAGACAAGGACATCACCGGCCAGCCAGTGATGATGATCAACAATCCCGAAGCGCTGGTCGGCGCGGTGCAGATGAGTACCGTCGAGCTGCACACCTGGAACGCGACGAAGGTGGATCTGGACAAGCCTGATCGCTTCGTCCTCGACCTCGACCCGGATCCGGCGCTGCCATGGAAGAGCATGGTTGAAGCCACCGCGCTGACCCTCACTGTGCTAGATGAGCTGGGCCTTAAAGCCTTCCTGAAAACCAGCGGCGGCAAAGGCATTCACCTGGTGGTGCCATTGACCCGCAAGCATGGCTGGGACGAAGTGAAGGACTTCAGCCACGCCATCGTCAGCCACATGGCCAAGTTGCTGCCGGATCGTATTTCAGCGGTGTCCGGGCCGAAAAACCGCGTCGGGCGGATCTTCATCGATTACCTGCGCAACGGCCTCGGCGCCACCACCATTTGCGCCTACGCCGCACGCGCGCGGGAAGGCATGCCGGTGTCGGTGCCGCTGTACCGAGAGGAAGTCGCTGAAATCAAGGGCGGTAATCACTGGAACATCTACAACGTTCACGAGCGTCTGACCGAAGTCGGTGATGAGCCTTGGGCGGACATGAAGAAAACCCGTCAGACCATCACCGCCGAGATGCGCAAACGCGTCGGCATGAAAAAGTGATCAGGTGTCGCGCAGCAAGTCGTGGGCGTTGAGCAGTTCGAAGGCGATTTGCGGGTGGTTTTCCAGGCCCTTGCGAATCGCCGCCGGAATTGCCGCGCGAATCTTGCGACACAGGCCTGGCAGCTCGTCGATCTGAATGGCGATGCCGCGCATGGTGCGGACTTCGTTAAAACCGGGGGCTACGTCGACGCGAATGCCCAACTGCTCGTACATGCGCTGTTGCAGGCGTTTGAGGTCGGCGAGGTCTTTGAGTTGTTCCAAGCGCGCCAGGAGGATTTTTTCCTCGGCACGAGTCAGGCGCAGGATGCGCAAATCCGCGCCGGGCGTTTCCAGCAACGGATCGCGCCCGCAGATGCAGGCGCCGGGAGGGCAGGGTGAGCGCAAGGGCACGGTCGTCGTCATGGCCTCCATCATAGAGGCCGTCGGACATGTTTGCCTATGCGCACTCAGCGGCCGTCCATCGGCCGCTGCGTCCCTCGTGACTACTGCTGCACGCCTTCGTATTGCACGAGAATGGCGTTAGCCAGGTCTTCATCACTGGCGTTCAAGCCAGGGTTGGCCTGACGCACCTGTTGCAGTACCGACTCAAGATAAACCCCACGAATGGCCCCGCCGCTGGCAACGAACGCAGACACGTCGTCACGGGCCGGAATGACCATTTTGTCGTCCTTGAAGGTCGAGTACAGCGACGCGGAGACACCTGCCGAGGTGGCGACGTCACCCGCGTCAACGCGGGCCAGCGCCGAACCGACCGGCAGGCAAAGCATAAGAGAAGAAATCAGGACTAACTTGCGCATGACGTGTTCCTCCACAAGCGCTAAGCAAAAAGGGAAGGGACTACATAACCTCAGAGGTGAACGGCGCGCGGGAGTTCCGTAGGCCGCAAAAACGTAGCGGCGAGGAACCGGGCAAAACCGGCAAGGGTCTACCGCTTGCCTGTATTGCCGAGAATCGACCCATGCTCGTCAGAGTCAGCGACAACGTTGCCCAACCGGCAGATACGCGAATCGAAGCGCTTTTGCTCGCTGGATTTGTCTGCCTGACCATCGCGCTCGGCCTGTTCCCGCGCAGCCGCGTCGACTGGCTATTGGAAAATGTCCTGGCGTTGGCGCTGGTGTTAGCCCTACTGCTGGCGCATCGGCGTTTTCGCCTGTCGACGCTGTCGCTGGGGATGCTCTTCGCCTTTCTGTGCATTCATGAAGTCGGCGCGCATTACACCTATTCGCGGGTGCCGTACGATCAGTGGGGCACGCTGTTGACCGGGGTCAGCGTCAACAAAGTTCTTGGCTTGGAACGCAATCACTATGATCGGCTGGTGCACCTTAGCTATGGATTGCTGCTGGTCTGGCCGATTCGCGAAGTGCTGCTGCGCCTGACGCCGTTGCGTGGCGCGTGGCTGGCGCTGTTGACCCTGAATGTAGTGCTGGCGACGTCGGCGTTGTACGAATTGATCGAATGGATCGGCGGCGCTTACCTGGGCGACGACACTGGCCAAGCCTTCGTCGGTGCGCAGAATGATCCGTGGGATTCGCAGAAGGACATGGCCCTGGCGCTGTTCGGCGCCGGGCTGTCCTTGCTGGTGTTGACGCGCTGGCGTCGAGCGCCGCGCTGAAGGATCAGATCACGCCGCAGGCCATGCGGTCGCCGCCACCGCCCAGTGGCTTGGGCATGTCGGAATGGTTGTCGCCGCCAGCGTGAATCATCAGGGCGTGGCCCTTGATCTCGGAAATTTTCTTCAGGCGCGGCGCCAGCACCGGGTAGTTGGCGACACCATCAGCCGTCACATACACCGCCGGCAGATCGCCCAGATGCCCATCGGCATAAGGGCCAAGGTGCTTGCCGGTTTTCGCCGGATCGAAGTGTCCGCCAGCCGCCAGTGCGGCGCCTTTGACGCCATCCTTCGTGCCCGCTTCGCAGCTGCCGTTTTCATGGACATGGAAACCGTGAATGCCGGCCGGCAACGATTTCAGGTCGGGTGTGAACAGCAGGCCATATGGCGTCTCACTGACTGTTACCGAGCCGATCGCCTGCGGCGCGCCGTCGGCGCTGACCAGATTGATTGCGACTTTCTCCGTTGCTGCCTGTGCGGTGCCGATTGCCAACGTGCCGAGCAGACCAAACCACAGTGCGCGTTTCATAAGCGTTTCCTTCAGCTGCATGAATGTTCGAAGCGCTGGATTGATAGCCTGCCGGGGTTAACCGGCGATGAAGGCATTATCCAGCGGCGCTGCAATGTGTGACCGGGTTCGCGTTTGAAAAGTTTTGCCGGATTCAAGTCGCCGCTGACATCAGCCGATACGCTCTGTGTCGGCAGTTCCCTGCACATAGGCTTAACTGAAATCCGACAAGCGCAATCCAGCGTGCCCACGGGAGATTCCACGGTGTCGATCAAACTGCGTTTGGTGTTGCTGATTGCGACCAGCCTGCTGACGGCGCTGATCGTGAGTCTGGTCAGCTACGTGGGCAATCTGCGGATGGCCACGGCGGTCGGCGATAACACGGTGAGCATGAGCGCGCTGCGCAATCACATGGAAGCGGACATGATGCACGACGCCCTGCGCGCCGATGTCTATTCGGCGATGCTGGTCGGCCTGGGCAAAAGCACCGCCACCGCCACCGAGGTGCGCGATTCGCTCACCGAGCACGCCGGGCATTTTCGTGAAGTGCTGGATGACAACCTGAAGCTGCCGATCAACCCGCAGTTGCGCACGGCGCTGGAGCAGATCAAGCCGAGCCTCGATACCTACATCAAATCCGCCGAGCAGATCGTCGGCGTGGCGCTGGACAATCCGGATGCCGCCCAGCAACAGCTTGGCACGTTCAATACCGCGTTCAGCCAGCTCGAAGAACAGATGGCGGCGCTCAGCGAGTTGATCGAAAGCAACACCCGACAGACCAGCGAAGGCACCGAAGCAGCCATTCGCAATGCCAATCTGGCCCTTGGTGTGGTGCTGATCGCCAGCCTGTTGTTGCTGCTGGTCCAGGGCCGCTGGGTGATGCGCAGCATCCTCGGGCCGCTGCAGTCCGCCAGCCGCATCGCCGAAAGCATTGCCCATGGCAATCTCAGCGAACCGATTATCGAGCCCGCCGGCAAGGACGAAGCCAGCGTTTTGATCCGCACTTTGGCGACCATGCAGCGGGATCTGCGCAACATGATCGACGTGGTCCGGCGCAACGCTCACGGCGTCAGTGGCATGAGCGAGCAGCTCAGCCAGGGCTGCCATCAGGTCGCCGACAGCAGCCAGCAGCAAAGCGTTGCCGCCGGCACCATGGCGGCCGCCGCCAGCCAGATGACTGCGAGCATCGAAGAGATCACCCGCCACGCCGAACGTGCCCTGAGCATGGCCAATCAGGCCGAAAACCTGGCCAAGGAGGGTGGCGGGGTGATTCATCAAGTGGTCAGCGACATGGACGACATCGCCCGCTCGGCACAGCAGTCGGCGCAGGTGATCCGCACGCTGGATCAGGAATCCGAGGCAATCTTCAATATCATTCAGGTGATCAAGAGCATCGCTGACCAGACCAACCTGCTGGCCCTCAATGCTGCGATCGAGGCAGCGCGGGCGGGTGAACAGGGCCGTGGTTTTGCCGTGGTCGCCGATGAAGTGCGCAGTCTGGCCGCACGCACCAGCGCTTCGACCCAGGAAATCGCCGCCATGGTCGCGCGCATCCAGAACAGCACGCGCGAGGCGGTTAGCAGCATGGAGGCGGGCGTGGCGCAGGTCGACAAGGGCATGGCGGTGACGGCGGAAGTCGAGCGGGCGATTCGCGAGATCCTCGATGCGACGCTCAGCACCACGCAACTGGTGAATGACATCACCCGCACGATTGGCGAACAGAGTATGGCCAGCAACGAAATCGCCCATCAGGTGGAAATGATTGCGGGGATGAGCGAGGGCAATAGCCGGGTGATCGGGCAGACGGCGACGACTACCGATGAATTATCGAATCTGGCGGGACAGTTGGCGCAGTCGGTGGATCGGTTTCGGTTGTGATAGCGGTAGGACTGGTGTCTATCACGGCCTTATCGCTGGCAAGCCAGCTCCCACAGGGTCTGATGTTGTGAATGCAACGGTGTGTACACCATCATCCACTGTGGGAGCGGGCTTGCCCGCGATGAGGCCAGCTCGGGCAACACTGAATCAGGCCAATGTTCCCTTAATCAAAACCTGAACGCCTGCCGCCCCACCAACAACCATTTCCCACCCTGTTTCTGCCAGATCTGGAAATTCTCGATCTCGGTCGGAATCACCTCGGTCCCTTTCAACGCCTGTGCGGAGAAGTGGTGGCGCACTAATGCGGTATCGCCGGACATCGTGATGGTCTGCTTTTGCATCTCCAGGGTCTTGAATGCGCTGCGGCCGGTTTCGATGTCGGCGATGAATTCCTGCTTGTCCTGAATCTTGCCGCTGGAGTGGCCGTAGGTCAGGTTCGGCGCGGTCAGAGCGTTCAACTCGGCGATGTCTTTATGCAGCATCGCCTGAGTCAGGTGATCAACTGCTTGGGCGACTTCTCTTTCCGCCGGGGCAGGGGCGGCCATGGCGCAGGCGCTGAAGGCGCAGAACAAACCGATGAGGAGGCGGGATTTGGTCATGTTGTTTCCTTGTTGTTATTGGGTCGGGATGACTGGCTTAGTTCATCAGTCATCGTACAACGTAGCAGGTTATTTTCTGCTTGAACAACGAGCCGTTCGCACTGATTTATCAAGTTGCGATGCGTATCGCGCAAAAAACTTTGCAGGCCGATGCCTGATCACGGTCATGTTTGGTGGCCCATGGCCGATAAGCCCCAGAGCGGAAAAAGACTTTCAAGTCGGGAACAGACGCGCGGGTTCGCCCTGACGTGATATTCTCCGCGCCAAATTTGCTTTGACCTAATTCGGTTGGCTGGCCTTTCGGGCGGGCCGACGGGATCCCTGTCGCTCAAGCAGCTGAAGCCAATAACGATAAGAAGTCAGTTCAGAAGGGACATTTACTGAGGTCGATGCCACATATCGGCCTTGTGTGCCCACCCGTCAATATTGAAGTGTGCCGGATTGCGCGACGCCAGCCTGAGCGTCAGCAAAGCGCAACGCAGACTGATAACAACGACGGGCGGAAGGCGTTTTATCATAGGTGCAACAGATGTTTAAGAAAGTGAACACAGCCTTGCTCGGTCTGGCTCTGGCGATGGGGATGTCGTCTGCCAATGCTGCCGAAGCCAAGAAAGTTGACGTCCTGCTGATCGGCGGCGGCATCATGAGCACCACCCTGGGTGTGTGGATCAATGAGCTGGAACCGACCTGGTCGATGGAAATGGTCGAGCGCCTCGATGGCGTCGCCCTGGAAAGCTCCAACGGCTGGAACAACGCCGGTACCGGTCACTCGGCTCTTGCCGAGCTGAACTACACCCCGGAAGACGACAAGGGCAACGTAACGATCCCGAAAGCTGTCGAGATCAACGAAGCGTTCCAGGTTTCCCGTCAGTTCTGGGCCTGGCAGGTTCAGCAGGGCGTGCTGAAGAACCCTCGCTCGTTCATCAACACCACACCGCACATGAGCTTCGTGTGGGGCGATGACAACATCAAGTTCCTGAAAAAGCGCTACGAAGCCCTGCAGGCGAGCCCGCTCTTCGCCGGCATGCAGTACTCCGAAGACCCGGCTGTGATCAAGAAGTGGGTACCGCTGATGATGGAAGGGCGTGACCCGAACCAGAAAATCGCGGCCACCTGGAGCCCGCTGGGTACGGACATGAACTTCGGCGAAATCACCCGCCAGTTCGCCGCTCACCTGCAAACCAAACCAAACTTCGATCTGAAACTGTCGAGCGAAGTCGAAGACATCACCAAGAACGCCGATGGCACCTGGCGTGTGAGCTACAAAAACCTCAAGGACGGCAGCAAGACCGAAACCGACGCCAAGTTCGTGTTCATCGGCGCTGGCGGCGGTGCTCTGCACCTGCTGCAGAAGTCGGGCATTCCTGAAGCCAAGGAATACGCAGGCTTCCCGGTTGGCGGCTCGTTCCTGGTGACCGAGAACCCGACGATTGCCGAGCAACACCTGGCCAAGGCCTACGGCAAGGCTTCGGTTGGCGCGCCACCGATGTCGGTTCCGCACCTGGACACCCGTGTTCTGGATGGCAAGCGCGTCATTCTGTTTGGCCCGTTCGCGACCTTCAGCACCAAGTTCCTCAAGGAAGGTTCGTACTTCGACCTGCTGACCAGCACCACCACCCACAACATCTGGCCAATGACCAAGGTCGGCATCAAGGAATACCCGCTGGTCGAGTACCTTGCCGGTCAGTTGGTGCTGTCGGATGAAGACCGTCTGAACGCGCTGAAGGAATACTTCCCGAACGCCAAAGCCGAAGACTGGCGCCTGTGGCAAGCCGGCCAGCGCGTGCAAATCATCAAGCGTGATGAAGCCGCTGGTGGCGTGCTGAAGCTGGGCACCGAGATCGTTGCTTCGCAAGACGGCTCGATCGCCGGCCTGCTGGGCGCATCGCCAGGCGCGTCGACCGCTGCACCGATCATGCTGAGCGTGCTGCAGAAAGTCTTCAAAGACAAAGTCGCAACCCCTGAGTGGCAGACCAAGCTGCACCAGATCGTGCCGAGCTATGGCACCCAGCTGAACAGCGATCCGGCCAAAGTGGCTGCAGAGTGGGCTTACACCGCGAAAATCCTCGAACTGCCGACGCCTCCAGCGATCGGTCAGGTAGCTGCTCCGGCGGCACCTGCGGCTGACAAAGCCGTAGCGCCGAAGGAAAACGCTGCACGTGACATGGCTCTGTAAGCAGAACCCTGACACACAAAACCCACTGAACCGGCGACGGTCAGTGGGTTTTTTTATGCAGGGTGGATTCAGGCTTTTGCAGACGGGAGATAAGCACCGAGTCGCCGACCCATTTCTTCGCCCAGTGCCTGCAACCCGCTCAGCGGCCGCACCATCACTTCGAACTCGACAATCTTGCCGTGCTCATCGAAGCGAATCATGTCGATGCCCTTGAGTTCCTTGCTGCCGACCCTGGCGCTGAATTCGAGAATCACATTCAGGCCATCCGCCGTCGCCAACTCGCGGTGATAGGCGAAATCTTCGAAGACTTCGAACACGGTGTTGAGGATCATCGCCACCACCGGCGCGCCGGGGTAGGGCGTATGGGCCATGGGCGAGCGGAACACAGCTTGCGGATCGAGCAATTCGGGCAGGGCTTTGAGATTGCCGCTGCGGATCATCGCGTGCCAGCGCTCAAGGGACGCGGCGACGTTGGGCTGCAAGGCGAGGTCGGGCATGGTCACTCCGGTTTTTATTGTTGTTGGTCGGCAATGACTGTAGATCAACCGCGTCGAAAGTGGATCCTCAAGTCTCAGCCTGAATACCGCTTGATGCCCGAAGCGGATCAGATGCGCATCTGATCCGTATTTTTCTGTTTCATCTGCCTCTGTATTCAGTACAGCCACAGGCTCAGAATGCCCCGGCAGTGCGGCCAATCACCCTCCGACCTCATCCCGCAGCGTCCGGTGCACCGCACACCCAGCCTCAAGGAGCGCAACATGTACAAGATGGCGATTTTTCTCGGCGGCTTTCTGACCTTGACCATTCTGATCGGCGTGCTGGCGACGATCTCTCCAGTCTGATCCGCACGCAGCTTTTTCGAACTCTGCCGATCTCCTGCTTTCAGTTGCAGAACAGGGCCAGCACGCGCCCGTCACTGACAGTTCGAGGAGTGAAACATGCGTACGACAACCTCACAGGGACGTTGGGTTCCCATAGGTTTGATGGTCGCCGCGTTGACCGGTTGCGCCATGAGCAACACCGATTCGCCGGTGCAGACGCCCGGCCAGGCCAAGGCGTCCGACACGGAAATGCTCGAAGTCGGCGCGCAGTGGTTGCAGGACAAGCCGCCAATTCGCGCGTTGAACATGTACCTCGATGGTTTCCATTTTTACAACGGTCATCCCGGCGCGCAGATGGAAGCGCACCACTACTGCTCGGCGCTCAACGAAGAAGTGTTCCAGTGCGTGATCTACGACGGCAACACCGCTGAAGCCAAACTGATGGGCGTCGAATACATCATCAGCCAGCGCCTGTTCACGCAATTGCCGGCAATAGAGAAAGCCCTGTGGCACAGCCACGCTCACGAAGTCAGTTCTGGCCAGTTGGTCGCGCCGGGCATTCCGCAAGTGGCAGAAACGCGCTTGATGGAAAAACTCGCCAATACCTACGGCAAGACCTGGCACACCTGGCACACCGATCAGGACAAGCAACTGCCGCTGGGCGTGCCGCAGCTGATGATGGGCTTTACCGCTGACGGTCAGGCCGATGCGCAAATGGTCCGCCAGCGCGATCAGCGTCTGGGCATTGATAGCGCCGAAAAGAAAAAGGCCCGCGCCGAGATCAAACCGGCGCCTGTCGCAACGGGGGCTGATGCGTGGCAGAAGGGTAATGTCATCCAGCTCAACGACCCGACCGGCCATCAACACGTCATGCCGCGCCCGGCCACGGCAAGCGATGAGAATGCTCGGAGTCAGCCGTGATTTACGGCGCGCCGAACAGCATCGTCCAGTAAACGCCGTCGTCGCTGCGCGCTTCGCTGGCGAAGCCGGCGCCGACCTGAGTGAACATCGGGTTCATCAGGTTCGCGCAGTGGCCCGGGCTGGCCAGCCAGCCGGCCATGGCTTTGCCTGGTGAGCTTTGCCCGGCAGCGATATTTTCCCCGACCTGGCGGCCGCGATAACCGGCAGCACGGGCGCGGTCGGCCGGCATGTCACCGTCGGGATCGCGGTGGGCGAAATAATTGCCGTAAGCCATGGCTTTGCTGTGGCCCTGAGCCGCTGCGCCGAGGGCGGCGTTCCAGCTCAACGGCCGCGCGGCGGCAAAGCGCTGGCGGCCACACATACGCGGCCGGGCGCGGGCGGCGTTGACCTCGGCGAGCAGCGCCTTGCCGACGCTGCGGTTGTCACCGACGCGGCTGTCGAGCACCGGTTGCGCCAGCACCACCTGCCATTGATTGCGCGAATGGCTGACGCCGATGTCGGCGTAGTTCGCATCCAGCAAGGCGCCGCAATAATCGCTCTGCAACTGATCGAAGGCCTCGTCGGCGTCTTCGGCTCCGATAATGCGGATGCTGCGCACCGTGATTGCTGAATAGCCGGAAGACTTCAACGCCTCGCGCATGCCGCCGCCGTAGCGATAGCCGATCGGCAAGGCCAGATTCGATTTCAAAGCCAAAGGCGCCAGACGCTGCGCAGGGCGGCGGTCGCAGCGTTGCGGATGGGCGCGGTAATCATTGATGGCGGCCACCAGTTCGCGCTCTGCACTGGCGTGGGCGGATTCAGTGAAAAAGGGGAACAGGCTCAGCAGGCACAGCGAAACGAAGCGAGACGAACGAACGGCGTGGCGCATGGGACGGACAGCTCTGAAAGGGGACAGCGCTAGAGTGAGGGAGCCGTGTGTGGCGGCGCGGATAGGACTGGGTTTTTTGGACTTGGTTCAGTGGCGGCAAATGCAATTGAATTGCTGTTGTTCGAACCGCTGCCTTCGCGAGCAGGCTCGCTCCCACATCGCGCTTACGGCGTACT
>NZ_WBRZ01000007.1:0-59094 GCF_008923895.1 Pseudomonas sp. GXM4 | reverse complement strand
CGAGCCTGCTCGCGAAAGCGGTGTGTCATTCAACACAGATGTTGACTGACAATCAGCTTTCGCGAGCAGGCTCGCTCCCACAGGGTAGATCACAGGATCTGAAAAACGCAGCGCCGATCTTAGAAGACGTTGACCGGGTAGTCGATGATCACGCGGTATTCATCTGTATCCGAATCAATCGCGCCGTAGCCGTTGCCGCCACGGTTGGTCGCCCATTGCAGGCGCACCGCGAGGTCCTTGGCGTGGCCGCTTTGTACGACGTACTGCAAATCGATGTCGCGTTCCCAATGCTTGGCGTTGCGGCCATCGGCGCTGTACCAGCTCGAATAGCCTGCGCTGTCCGGATCGGCTTTGGTCAGGTCGACCGTGCCGCGTGAGTAAGACAGCGCCGAAGTCAGGCCGGGGATGCCGACACCAGTGAAGTCGTAAGCGTACTTGAGCTTCCAAGAGCGTTCGTTCGGGCCGTTGAAGTCCGAATACTGCTGCGAGTTGTCCAGATAAACGCTGTCGCCCTGGCTGATGTAGTCGAACGGCGTGTTGCCGTTGACCCGCTGATACGCGGCAGTGACGCTGTGGTTGCCGATGCCGACGGTGAGATGCGTGCTCCAGGTGTTGTTGTCGATATCGCCGAGCAGCGCATCGCCGGTGTCTTGCGTGTGATAGAAGTGCAGGCCCGGGTTGAGGCTGACCAGATCGTTCAGTTGCCAGGTGTAGTCGAGGTCGTAGTAGTACTGGTTCCAGATGTCCTTGAGCTCGGACGCGTAAAGGCTGCTGGTCAGGCCCTCAACGCCGCTCCAGGCCACACCGGCCCAGTTCAGGTGCTGGCTTTCGTCGCCGTCGGCGAGGGTGCCGTATGACGTCCCGATGCGGGTATGACCACTCTGGTTATAGGGTTTGGTGAAACTGGCCTGGCCACCTTCGATCAGCCAGCCGTCGAAGCTGCGGTTACTCAGGCTGATGCCACGAAAGGTCTGCGGCAGCATCCGCGTGTCGCCGCCGGCGATGACCGGGTTGGTGAGGAACAGATCACCGGCCTTCAACTCGGTATCGAAGGCGCGCATCTTCAACGTCCCGCCTGCGGTGGAGAACGAGCCCGGCGCTTTGCCGTTGCCATCGCTGATCGGCAGGATGCTCGAACCGTCGGTCCCGCCTCCGCCATCGAGTTTCAAGCCGAGCATGGCATGGGCATCGACGCCGAAGCCGACCGTGCCTTCGGTGTAGCCAGACTGGAATACGCCGAGAAAACCCTGACCCCACTCGATATTGTCGTCCGCCTTCTGCAAGCGGTTGCGATTCATGTAGTAGTTGCGGGCGTTGAGGTTGAGGCTCGAGCCTGCGACGAAGTCCTGTTGGGCAGGCTCATCGGCGTGGACAGCGGGGGCAATCGTTGCGGCAATTGCAATGAACAGCGGGGTGAGGCGGGCAGGGTAAAACACGTGCGATGGAGCTCCTTGGGTCAGCGGGCCGCTCTGTTTCTTGAGCGGCTTGATGTTTCTTGTTGTTACAGACGCATCAGACGGCTTTCAGACCACAACGAAAAAAGGCCGCTGAATGGCAGCGGCCTGGAGTGACGACGGTTGAACGGGAAGAGCCAAACAACCGCGTCGAGGGAAACCTTTCGCGGTGCGACTCAGCTGTCTTTCTCGAGCGCTTGAGCCTGGGAAGTAGCGGCCTGCGGGGATTGCATTGCGTCTTGAGCCTTGGCCATCACTTCGGCCTGATGCTGATCGAATGCCTGCGCGCGAGCGACATTGTGCGCCACGAACGCTTGCGATTCTTCAGCCATCGCCATCGGCGACAGGATCAATGAGGACAAAACGAATGCGCTGGCAATACCCATACTGTTGGACATCTTGAAAACCTTCTCGCTTGGCGAGTGCTGTTTGGTGCGGGCAAAGATAAGGTTGCCGGGGTTTGGGAAACAGCGTGATTTTCATAAATGACTGTTACAGCAAAAGCAAAGATCGGCACGGGTAACAACCCGGTCTGTGCGTGATGGTGGCCTGTGGCGAGGGGATTTATCCCCGTTGGGCTGCGAAGCGGCCCCAAGAATTCCAGCCTCAAAGATTCTTGGACCTTGTGCACAGGATTTGCGACTGCTGCGCAGCCGAGCGGGGATAAATCCCCTCGCCACAGGGCTTGGTTGAGCATTCAGACCGGAAGGTGAATGCCGAAGGTGTTCATGCCCCGATCACTGCGCACAAACACATCCCCGCCATGCATCAGCGCAATCGCCTTGACGATTGCCAGCCCCAGGCCGTGGTTATTGCCGCTGTTGCTGCGCGAGGCATCAACCCGATAAAACCGCTCGAACAACCTCGGCAGATGCTCGCTGGCAATCGGCGTCCCGGGATTGGCTACGCCAATGCTTACCTGATGTTCTTCAACCTCGATGCGCACCTCGATCACCTGGCCCGGTTCGGTATGCTGCACCGCGTTGCTGAGCAAATTGATCAATGCCCGGCGCAGATGCGCGACCTCGATCTGCACTTGCGCATCGCCGCTGACCTGCACTTCAACCTGCGCGTCTTCAAGGATGAAATCCAGATAGTCCAGCGTCGTCGCCACCTCATCAGCCAATGACGTCGAGGTCAGTTTGGTCGCCTTGTTGCCCTGATCGGCGCTGGCCAGAAACAGCATGTCGTTGATGATCGAACGCAGCCGCTCCAGCTCTTCGAGATTGGATTGCAGCACTTCGAAATAGTGTTCGGCGGAGCGCCCGCGAGTCAGCGCGACCTGGGTCTGGCCGATCAGGTTGGTCAGCGGCGAACGCAGTTCATGGGCGACGTCGGCGTTGAACGATTCCAGCCGTGAATAGGCCAGTTCGACCCGTTCCAGGGTCGAGTTGAACGACTCGACAAACTGTTCCAGTTCCGGCGGCAGCGGCGACAGGCGCAAGCGTCCGGCGCGCAGTGGTGGGGCCAGACGCTGGGCTTCCTGCGACAGTTTGATCAACGGCTTCAGACCGATTCTTGCGACCCAATAGCCCAATGCAGAGGCCAGCAGCACCCCGACAATCGCCAGACTGATCAGGGCGATGAGCAAGTGATGCTGGGTCTGATGCAGCGTCTCGGTGTCGATGCCGATCATGAAGCGCAACGGCGGACGCTGATCCTTGGCGGGGAACTGACTGACCAGCACTTTCAGCGGGTAGGGCTGATCGGGCAGTTGCAGATCGTGCATGCCCAACGGGCCATTGATGGCGGCACGAATCTGCGGCGTAAGGTTGCCGTACTCGTAGCGCGGATCACCGCTGCTGATCCAGAAGCTGATGCGCTTGTCTTCTTCCCCGAGCAGCTTGAGCTTGTTGTTTATCTTCACCCAATGTTCCGGCGTGCCGTAACGGCCGACGGTGGATTCGAGCACGCTGTACCGCGCATCCAGCTCGGCTTCGGGCAACAATCCCAAGCCCTTGTCGACCTGCTGATACAGCGCGCCGCCAATCAACAGAAACACCACCAGCGCCACAAGCGTGAACATTCCGCTCAGGCGCAAGGCAATCGAGTTACTGGACACCACGGCTCTCCAGCACATAACCCATGCCGCGGATCGTGTGCAGCAGCTTTTCGTTGAACGGCCCGTCGAGCTTGGCGCGCAGGCGTTTGATCGCGACTTCGACGACGTTGGCGTCACTGTCGAAATTGATGTCCCAGACCATTTCCGCGATTGCGGTCTTCGAAAGGATTTCGCCCTGGCGACGGGCGAGCACGCTGAGCAGGGAAAACTCTTTCGCGGTCAGATCCAGGCGCGTGCCGGCGCGGGTGGCCTTGCGGCTGATCAGGTCGATCCACAGGTCGGCGATTGTCACTTGCACCGGCTCATGGCCGCCGCTGCGGCGAGTCAATGCTTGCAGGCGGGCGACCAGTTCGAGAAAGGAAAACGGTTTGCCGAGGTAATCGTCGGCGCCGTCGCGCAGGCCCTTTATCCGATCTTCGACGCGCTCGCGGGCGGTGAGCATGATCACCGGGGTCTGCTTGCGCGCACGTAATGCGCGCAGTACGCCGAAGCCATCGAGCCCCGGCAACATCACGTCGAGGACGATCACGGCGTAGTCGCATTCCAGCGCCAGATGCAGGCCTTCGACACCGTCGCGGGCAAGGTCGACGGTGTAGCCCTGTTCGGTCAGGCCACGGTGCAGATAATCCGCGGTTTTTTCTTCGTCTTCGATAATCAGAACGCGCATGACCCTGCCTCAGTCTGTGGTCGCCAACGCCGCTACAGGCGCAGGTTTGGGCCGGTGGAACAGCCGCTCAAGCCACAAGTATATGACCGGAGTGGTAAACAGCGTCAGCATCTGGCTGACCAGCAAACCGCCGACCACGGCAATGCCCAACGGCTGGCGAAGTTCGGCGCCGGTGCCGTAACCGAGCATCAGCGGCAACGCACCGAGCAGGGCGGCGAGGGTGGTCATGATGATCGGCCGGAACCGGGTGATGCACGCTTCGAAAATCGCCTCCTGCGGCGGCAGACCGCGCTGGCGCTGCGCCTCGAGCGCGAAGTCGATCATCAGGATGCCGTTCTTTTTGACGATGCCGATCAGCAGCACCAGGCCGATCAACGCCATGATCGAAAAGTCCTGGCCGCAGATCCACAGCATGATCACCGCGCCGAGGCCTGCCGCCGGCAGGGTCGAAATGATCGTCAGTGGATGCACGAAGCTTTCATAAAGCACTCCGAGAATGATGTACACCGCCACCAGCGCCGCCAGAATCAGCCATGGCTGGCTGGCCAGCGAACTCTGGAACGCCTGCGCCGCACCCTGAAAATTGCCGCTGATCGCGGTGGGCATGCCGATCTCGGCCTTGGCCTGGTTGAGCTGAATCACCGCATCGCCCAATGCCACGCCGGGGGCGAGGTTGAATGACATGTTGGCGGCGGGGAACATGCCGTCATGGGCAATCGACAGCGGGCCGATGGTCGGCGCGTCGAATCGGGCCAGAGCCGAGAGCGGCACCATTTCCCCACTGAGTGGTGAGCGCAGGTAAAAATAGTTGAGGCTTTCGGCCTTGCCGCGTTGTTTGGTATCCAGTTCCAGAATCACGTTGTACTGGTTGACCTGGGTCTGGAATTCATTGATCTGCCGTTGGCCGAATGCATCGTACAGCGCCTCGTCGACATCGCTGGCGGTCAGGCCGAAACGCGCGGCGGCGCTGCGATCGATGCTGATGTGGGTGATGCTGCCGCCCAGTTGCAGATCGTTGGAAATGTCGCGGAACGCCGGGTTGCTGCGCAGTTTCTCGGTCAGGCGCTGGGTCCAGGTGGCGAGGGTCGCGCCGTCGTTGCTCTTGAGTACGTATTGGTACTGCGCACGGCTCGGCCCGGAGCTGAGGTTGATGTCCTGCCCGGCGCGCAGATACAGGACGATGCCGGGGACTTTCATCAGCTGCGGGCGGATGCGATCGATGAACTGGCTGGCGCTGACATCGCGATCGCCACGTTTTTTCAGGGCGATCCAGAAGCGCCCGTTGGCGATGGTCTGGTTGCTGCCGGAAACCCCGACCGAATGAGAAAACGCCTGCACCGCCGGATCGGCCGCGACGATTTCGGCCATGGCCAAGTGTTTTTTCACCATATCGCCGTAGGAGATATCCGCAGCGGCTTCGGTGGTGCCGAGGACAAAACCGGTGTCCTGCACCGGGAAGAACCCCTTGGGAATGAAAATGTACCCGGCGACCGCCAACGCCAGCGAGAGACCGAACACGCCGATCATCAATTTCTGATGATCGAGGGCGCGGCGCAGGCCCTTTTCGTACCAGCCGAGCAGGCGTTCGCTGAAACCGGGTTGGGCGTTGGCGTGATGTACCGGCTTACGCATAAACAGCGCGGCAAGGGTTGGCGCCAGGGTCAGCGACACCACCACGGAAATCATGATCGTCGAAGTCGCTGTCAGGGCGAATTCCTTGAAAAGGCGCCCGACCACACCGCCCATGAACAGCAGCGGAATGAACGCCGCCACCAGTGAGAAACTGATCGAGACGACGGTGAAGCCAATCTCGCCGGCCCCCTTGATCGCCGCCTCGCGCATGTCATCGCCGGCCTCGAGATGGCGATGGATGTTTTCCACCACCACAATCGCATCGTCCACGACGAAGCCGACCGCGACGACGATCGCCACCAGCGTCAGGTTGTTCAGGCTGAAGCCGAGGACGTACATCAGGGCGAAACTGGCGATCAGCGAGACGCCGAGCACCGCCGAAACAATCAGCGTCGCCGACAACTGCCGCAGGAACAGCGCCATCACCGCGACCACCAGCAGGATCGCGATCAGCAAAGTGATCTCGACTTCATGCAGCGAGGCGCGAATGGTCTGCGTGCGGTCGATCAGGGTTTTCACCTGCACCGAGGCCGGCAGCATCGCTTCGAGGCCGGGCAGGGCGGCTTGAATGCGGTCGACGGTTTCAACGATGTTGGCGCCGGGCTGGCGGAAAATCACCAGATTCACACCGGGGCGATCTCCGGCCCAGGCCTGCACGTAGGCATCTTCCGCACCGTTGACGACTTTGGCGACATCGCGCAGGTGAACCGGGGCGCCATCCTTGTAGGAAACGATGAGCTCGCTGTAGTCCTCGGGGTGGAACAACTGGTCGTTGGTCGACAACGTGGAAATGCTCGACTCGCCGTACAGCGCACCTTTGGCCAGGTTTAGGCTGGTCTGCTGGATCGCCAGCCGAATGTCGGCCAGCGTCAGGCCGATGGCCGCGAGTTTGTCCGCCGAGGCTTGTACGCGAATCGCCGGGCGTTGCTGACCGGTGATGTTGATCTGGCCGACGCCGTCGACCTGACTGATCTGACGCGAGAGCAGGGTTTCCACCAGGTCGCTGAGTTCGGTGCCGGGCATCTGTGTCGAGCTGACACTGAGGATCAGCACTGGGCTGTCGGCCGGGTTGACCTTCTTCCACGTTGGCAGCGTCGGCATGTCTTTGGGCAACTTGCCGGCGGCGGTGTTGATCGCCGCCTGTACTTCCTGGGCGGCGGTGTCGATGCTTTTATCGAGGGTAAATTGCAGGGTCAGCAGAGTTGAGCCCAGCGCACTGCTCGAGGTCATCTGGGTCATGCCGGGGATGGCGCTGAATTGCACCTCCAGCGGCGTGGCCACTGAGGAAGCCATGGTGTCGGGGCTGGCGCCGGGCAACTGTGCCGAGACCTGGATCGTAGGAAATTCTGCTTCCGGCAGTGGCGCAATCGGCAAACGCGGGAAGGCAATTACGCCGACCAGTACCAGAGCGAACGTCAGCAAAATCGTCGCCACCGGGTGATCGATGCACCAGGTCGAGATGCCTTTGTGCGAGTTCATGGCTTCTGCTCCGCCTGCACCACTTGCGGCGGCTCGCTCATGACTTGCACGCTCGAGCCCGGCTTGAGTCGCGACTGGCCGTCGGTCACCAGCACGTCACCAGCGTTGACACCTTTGATGATGTCCTGGCCGCTGCCCTGATAAACCATTTGCACCGGCACCGCCTCGACCTTGTCGTCCTTCACGCGGTAAACAAAGTGTTGTTCGAGGCCACGCTGTACGACGGTGGGCGGAACCACCAGCGCATCTTTATCCACAGCCGTCTGAATTTTTACCGTCACCAGCAAACCCGGCCAGAGCTTCTGGCTGGCATTGGCGAATTCGGCCTTGGCGCGGATGGTGCCAGTGTTGGCGTTGATCTGATTGTCGATCAGGGTCAGCTGACCTTCGCCGAGCAGATTGCCGGTTTCGCCATCAGTATCGGCTCCGATGTACGCCTTGACCGGGGCGCGTTGCGGATCGCTGATCAGACTCTGCAGGGTCGGCAGCATCTGCTGCGGCAGGGAGAACTCGACGGCGATCGGGTCGATCTGCGTGACGGTGAACAGGCCCTGGGTGTCGGTCATGCGCAGGAAGTTGCCTTCATCGACCGTACGAATACCGACGCGCCCAGTAACCGGAGAGCGAATCTGCGTGTAGGACAGTTGCACCTGCGCCGCATCGATCGAGGCCTGATTGCCTTGTGCCGTGGCTTTGAGCTGATTGACCAAGGCCTGTTGCTGGTCGAAGGTCTGTTTCGATACGCCGTCGTCGACGCTGAGCAGTTTGTAGCGCTTGAGATTGACCAGCGCGACCTGCAACTGCGCCTGACTCTCGCCCAACTGCGCCCGGGCCTGGTCGAGGCTGGCGCGGATCGAGCGGTCGTCGATGGTGGCGAGCAGGTCGCCTGCTTTGACCAGCTGACCTTCCTTGACCAGAATTTTCGTCAGGATCCCGTCGATCTGCGGGCGCACCACCACGCTGTGCAGCGACAGCACCGAGCCGATGCCGCTGGTATAGCGCGGCACGTCTTTGGCGCTGACCGTCACCACCCGCACAGGAATGGCGGTCGGTGTAGCCAGTTTGGCCGGCGCCGGTTTCAGCGCGAACCACAGGCCGGCGGCTGCCAGCAGAATCAGGAGAGTGGCCAGCAGGATTTTGTTTTTCTGGATGGACATGCGCGGCGCCGAAGTCTGGAGTTTGGGCAGATTGACCAGTTATAAACCGGTCAGGCGGTCGGCAGGGTGACGACTGGCTGTCAGGATTGTCAGTTTCCGACGATAATTGCAGTGGCTGCGATTACCGTTGAGTTGATAAGTCCCTAAAAGGGACCTATCGTTCCTTTTTTGGGACTCTTCGGTTTGCGCCAGTGGAAAACCTTTCTTTAAGCGAAGCCCTGTTCACCGCCACCCAGCAAAAAGTGTTGGGATTGTTGTTCGGCAAGCCTGACCAGACGTTCTACGCCAACGAAATTGTGCGCTGGGCACAGGTTGGCAAAGGCGGCTTGATGCGTGAACTCGATCGATTGCAACGAGCCGGGATTCTCAGCATGACTCGAGTGGGTAACCAGACCCATTACCAGGCCAACCCCGCATGTCCTATCTACGCGGAGCTTCTGGGCATCACGCGCAAGACATTCGGTTTTGCCGAGCCTCTTCGTCAGGCATTAGAACCGTTTGCCGAACAGATCACTTGGGCGTTCGTGTATGGCTCCATCGCCAAAAACTCGGCGAACACACTCAGTGACATAGATCTCATGCTGATTGGCGAAGGCCTGCACTACAGTGAGTTGATGGAGCGACTCATGCCGTTGGAGGAGCAATTGGGGCGTCCCATCAACCCGACGCTATACACCCCGCAAGACTGGGCCAGGAAGCTGGCGGCACAGAACAGTTTTGTCATGCGAGTGATGCAGCAGGAAAAAATTGATCTGTCAGGGGCAAACCCTTTGGAGTCCAAGGATGGGCAGCAACGAGAGTCTGGAGAATCTTCTACGTAGCGGTGTACTGAAAGCGGAGCCACCTGACCGCAAGGAGTGTGAGGGGCTGATGCGCTCGGCTCTGGACAGGCTCAAGGATGCGCACACCTGCACACTGTCGTTTTCCAGCCGGTTCGATTTGGCCTACAACGCCGCTCACGCGCTGGCGCTGACAGCTCTTCGCTTGAGTGGCTATCGATCGGACAAGCGCTATCTGGTATTCCAGTGCCTGATCCATACCACGCAAAGCAGCAAAATTCAGGTGCGATTGTTTGCGTTGTGCCACGAGCGACGCAATCTCGCCGAATACGAAGGCTATATGGATGAAGATGACGCGCTTCTTGAGCAGTTGCTGGAGAGCACCTCGCAATTGTTGGGTGACGTTCAGCATCGCATGAACTGAAATATCATCACGCAGTGTCAGTGTCAGTGCCAGGCAGCCATTCAGCGCATCGCGCAAATCTTCAGATGCCGAGCCAGAGCGCACAGGTATACTGCGCGCCTTTGCGGCTCACTGATCGGGCCGACTTTTTGTTCCCGGAGCTTTTATGACTTCCCCGACCCAACCGCCGGTTGACGACGCTGTGAGCGACGTCCCGGCTGAAGTGGCTGACACCAGCGAAACCAAGGCCGAGATCCCGGCGTTCAAGTTCCCGTTCAAACCGGGCGAGCTGGCTTCGGCGAAAGGCTCGAATCAGCCTTGGTACAAGAATGGCGCGAAGAATGGCCACACCAAAACCCCGGGCATGGCGCCGCCGGGCACGCGTCGGTCGATGGGAAAGCGCTGAGTCAGATCTGCTGGACCTGATTGGCCTTTTCGCTGGCAAGCCAGCTCCCACAGGTTTCTCGGGTGTTCACCTGATTGGTGCACTACGCAAGTCCCTGTGGGAGCGGGCTTGCCCGCGAAGAGGCCCTCAGCCTCGCCGAAAAACGTGGATCAAGCCGCGCGCAATGAAATAAACGCATAAGTCTGCGCCGGTTCCGTCACCACTTGCCCACCCGCAGCCAGCACTTGCCCGGCGACATCATCGCCGGACAAATGAAACAGCCATTCACTGGTTCGCGCCGCCAGCGGTTGCGCGCTCACCTGGTCGATCACCGCTGCAAACGCATCCATGTTCGGCAAGTACGCGGTGAACCCGTCGCCCTTGAGCGCCGTGGTGCGAATCCCCAACATTGCGCAGATCGCATCCTTGAGTCTGATGTCATCCCGATCCGCCTGACGCGAACGCTGGATCAGCTCAACCAGTTCCCGATCAACCAGCTCGCCGCCCACAATCAGCTCCGGCCCCTGCTCCCAGGACTCTGGCGGGCAATCCTTGGCAGCTGGATTGAGCGGGATGTGCGGATTGATTTCCGCCGGGTAAATCCGGCAGACCAGCGGGCGGCGCTCGTAGATCCGGCAGCGCTTGTCGTCGTCAAGATTCCGGCAGGGGCCGACGTTGTAGGCGGCAAAAGTGATCGCCACGTGAGCATCAGTAGTGCCACTGCGGACCACCGCCGAACGGCGCTCGGCATGTTCGCGCTGTTGCGCTGGCAGGCCCAGGCCATTGCCGAGAAAAGCCTCGGCCAGCACGATCACCTGACCGCCATCCGCCGCCCACATGCGGGCTTCGGCGAGCGTCAGCGGGACATGGTGATCGGTGCAGCATTTGCCGCAACCTACGCAGGAAAACGTCGTATTCATTGAGCGATCTGTCTTCAATCAGGGTGTGAAACGGTGGCGGAAAACCACCGCACAGGGCCGGGTCGAAGCAAGTTGTGCGCCATTCACTGAGGTTTGGCGGTCGGGCGAATCGAATCCCACTCGGTGACGTACGCGGTTTTCGACTGTTTGTTGTACAGGCACAGCTCGCTGCCTTGCTGGCCTTTCATGTGTTTTTGCGGGTATTGGCCTTGCAGCAGAACGGCGGTGTAACCGACGCGGTCGTCGAATTGCGCCGGTGTGCCGACCGGTTTGACGTTTTTCAGACCGCTGGCCTTGGTGCAGCTGGCGAGTACGGTCTTGTCATAGGCAGCCCAGGCGTCGGGGCTGGAGGCATGGGCCTGGGAGGCGAGGGCGATGAGGCTGAGCAAGCTTGCGATGAGGATTCTCACGGTGGGCGTCCTTGGTTCTGGGTGGCCAAGGTTGGAGTCTGTCTAAAGAGATTTGTTGCCTGGGACACCGCTAAAAGATCGCAGCCTTCGGCAGCTCCCACATGGATATGCGGTTTCCTGTAGGAGCTGCCGGAGGCTGCGATCTTTTGACTTTGATCAGTCCGGCACCAATTCCCGGCGGACCAGATACATCCCGACACTCTCATACAACCGCCGCGCCCGCAGGTTGTCCTCCAGAACCCGCAAATCGACAAACCCCTCGCGTCGCTGTTGAAAGACGCTGAAGGCATGCAGCAACAACGCGCGTCCAAGCCCCCGGTCCTGCATTCGCGGGTGCACCACCAGATTCTTGATATACGCACTGGTCCAGCACTGCGCCACGCCCACCACGCCCTCGGCATCGCAGGCAATGAAACACAACGCAGGGTCGTATTCAGGGTCGCTGGCAAAGCGCCGCTGCCAATCGTCCAGTGACGGCACTCGACCGCCACCTTCCAGCTGTCCGAGCTGCATCAACTGATGCACTGCCGGCGCCAGTTCCTCGCGGTAGACGGACAGCTCAATCCCGTCCGGCCACTGAGCATCCGGCAGAGGTCCACTCAAGTCGCGGCGCAGCAGAAAGCAAAACGTCTCGGCCAAGACTCAGTGCCCGTTGGCCGCGACGTGCTTGGCGGCTTCGATCAGGCGTTGGGTCAGCTCCGGCGAGGAGAACTTGGTCAGCACCGCGTTGGCACCGGCCAGGCGAGCTTTTTCACTGTTCATCGCGCTGTCGAGCGAGGTATGCAGCAAGACGTACAAGTGAGCGAAATCCGGGGTTTCGCGCAGGGTACGGGTGAAGGCGTAGCCGTCCATTTCCGACATTTCGATGTCGGAGACGATCAGATTGATCTGCTGCGCGGTGCCTTGCAGGTCGAGCAGGCAGTCGATGGCTTCCTTGGCACTGCGCGCGGTGTGGCATTGCAGGCCGAGGTTGCGCAGGGTGTGCACCGATTGCTGCAGGGCCACCTGGCTGTCATCGACCACCAGAATGCGCGCGTTGCCGAGCACTTCAGCGTCTTCCATGGTCAGGTCGGTCGGCGCCATTTCGATCTGCGCCGGGGCGATGCTGTGGATGACTTTTTCGATATCCAGCACCTGCACCAGCGTGCCGTCCACCGAGGTCACGCCGGTAATGTAGGCGCGCGAGCCGCCGGAGCCGAAAGGTGGTGGCTTGATGTCGGTGGTCAGGCAATGGACGATCTTGCTCACCGCCTGCACATGCAGACCCTGCTTGGAACGGCTGACATCGGTGACGATCAGGCAGCCACCGTTGGGATCCTCCAGCGGCCGCTCGCCGATCGCGCGGCTGAGGTCGATCACCGACAAAGAGGCACCGCGCAGGGAGGCGATGCCTTTGACGTGCGGGTGCGACTCCGGCAGCTTGGTCAGCGGCGGGCAGGGAATGATTTCACTGACTTTCAGCAGGTTGATCGCCATCAGCTTGCCGCTGCGCAAGGTAAACAGCAGAAGCGAAAGTGAATCTGCGCGGGCTTTGGTGGAGGACATAAGAACCTTCTGTGGGGGCGAGAGTGGAAATCGCCAGAAACCTTTGATGCCGTGTTATCGGCGTCAGAAGGTGGGGCTTTAGCTCAGTTGTCGGCTGGACAAAAAACATCTGTGGCGAGGGGATTTATCCCCGTTGGGTCGCGTAGCGGGCGCAAAAGACGGGACTGCTGCGCAGTCCAACGGGGATAAATCCCCTCGCCACAGGTCATCAAGCAAGCTACATGGCGTGGTTATTTCATGCCCAAACGCTTGGCCATCCGCCCCAGATTCGCCCGATCCACCCCCAACTCCCGAGCCGCACTCGCCCAGTTATCCTGATGACGCTCCAGCGCTGCACTGATCAGGCGCCGCTGAAACTCATCGGTGGCAGTGCGCAGATCCCCGCTGATCATCGGCAGCACATTGGCCGAGTCGGCACTGGCAGGCGCAACCACGTTATCCACAACCTCATGGGGCAAATCCAGTTCCGCCGCGCTCAGACTCAGAATCTTCGGCCGCACTTTGCAGTTACCCAGCGCCTTCAGCGCACTGCGTCCGATCAAATGCTCCAGCTCTCGGACATTGCCCGGCCAGGTATAGGCGAGCAGCGCTTCCTGAGCATCACTGTTCAAACGCAGGCTATTGAGGCCCATGCGTGAGCGGTTCTGCTCGAGAAAGAAGCCACTGAGCAGCAACACGTCGCGCCCGCGATCGCGCAGCGCCGGCACCCGCAGCGGATACACGCTCAAGCGGTGATAAAAGTCGGCACGGTAGCGACCGCTGCGCACTTCCTCGGCCAGATCGCGATTGGTCGCGGCAATCAGACGCACGTCGACCTGGTGCTCCTTGTCCGAGCCCAAGCGCTGCAACTGACCGCTCTGCAATACGCGCAGCAACTTGGCTTGGACTGTCAGCGACAGTTCGCCGACTTCATCAAGAAAAAGCGTGCCGCCATTGGCCAGTTCGAACTTGCCACGCCGGTCGCTGGTGGCGCCGGTGAAGGCGCCGCGCACGTGGCCGAACAGTTCGCTTTCCACCAGCGTGTCGGGGAGGGCGGCGCAGTTGAGGCTGATGAGCGGTTTGTCGGCGCGCGCGGAGGCGGCGTGGATCGCTTGGGCCACGAGCTCTTTGCCGACCCCGGTTTCGCCGGTGATCAGAACAGTCAGATCACTGCCACCGACCAGATTGATTTCTTCCACCAAGCGTTTGTGCGCTTTGCTCTGGCCGATCATTTCGCGGTGCTGCTGACCGCTGGCCTGACGGTAGACCTCGGCGCGCTGATGCTCGTCTTCGGCGCGGGTGGCCAGACGTTCGATGCGTTCGGCCGCATTGACCGTGGCCGAGGCGAGGCTGGCGAAGGCTTGCAGGGCGTCGAGTTCGATCGGCTCGAAACGCTCCGGGTCCAGCGCGTCGAGGGTGATCAGACCCCAGAGTTTTTCATCGACGAATAAAGGACAGCCGAGGCAGTCGTGAACTTCGAGGTGATCGTCGAGGCCATCGACCAAACCGTCATAAGGATCGGGCAAGTCGCTGTCGGCGGCGAAGCGCGTCGGCCCGGCGCCGGCCAGCAGAATTTCGAAGCGCGGATGCTCGCTGACCTTGAAGCGGCGGCCGAGGGTATCCGTACTCAAACCATCCACCGCCAGCGGCACCAATGATTCGCCATCCAGACGCAACAACGCGGCGGCATCGCAGGGCAACAAGGCGCGCATGGCCTCGAGCAAACGCCGGTAGCGCTCACCCTCGGGCAGTTCGCGGGAGAGGTCGGCGACCAGAGGCAGCAGGGCGGTAAGCAAGGATTTGGCGGTCATGATTTTTGTAGTCAAAGAGACAAGGTGTAGTCGCGATGACTATACGTTCATTTGTGTCGAAATGACTATGAAGGTTTCAAGCTATTGAATTTAAGAGATTAATTAGTTGGCATGAAAGCTGATATCCCTAAAGCAATCTTTCCAGAAAGCCCAGGAGTCACCTTATGCTTAGCGTCCAGGATCGTGCCATCGTCAAATCCACCGTGCCTCTGCTGGAAAGCGGCGGCGAGGCGTTGATCACGCATTTCTACCGCATGATGCTCTCCGAATACCCGCAGGTGCGGCCGCTGTTCAACCAGGCGCATCAGGCCAGTGGCGATCAGCCGCGTGCCTTGGCCAACGGCGTGCTGATGTACGCGCGGCACATCGATCAGCTCGACCAGTTGGGCGATCTGGTGGCGAAGATCATCAACAAACACGTCGCCCTGCAGATCCTGCCGGAGCATTACCCGATCGTCGGCACCTGCCTGCTGCGCGCCATTTCCGAAGTGCTCGGCGAAGAGATCGCCACCCCTGAGGTGATGAGTGCCTGGGGCGCTGCGTACGGGCAACTGGCCGACATCCTGATCGGCGCCGAAGCCGCGATCTACGACCAGAAGGAACACGCCGTCGGCGGCTGGCGCGGTGCGCGGGAATTCATCGTTGCGGCTAAAGTGCAAGAGAGCGCCGAAATTACCTCGTTCTACTTCGAACCGGCAGACAAAGGGCCGATTCTTGCGGCCGAACCGGGTCAGTACATCGGCATGAAGCTGATGCTCGACGGCGAAGAAATCCGTCGCAACTATTCGCTGTCGGCATTGGCCAATAACGGTCAGTACCGCATCAGCGTCAAGCGTGAGCCGAATGGTCGCGCGTCCAACTATCTGCATGATCAACTGCACGTCGACTCAAGCATTCAGCTGTTCCCGCCGTCGGGCGAATTCACCCTGGCGGCCAGCGACAAGCCGCTGGTGCTGATCAGTGGCGGCGTCGGCATCACTCCGACTCTGGCGATGCTGGAAGCAGCGCTGGCAACCGAGCGTCCGGTGCACTTTATCCACTGCGCGCGCAACGGCAGCGTCCACGCGTTCCGCGACTGGGTCGATGGGCTGGCGGCGCGTCATCCGCAGCTCAAACGCTTCTATTGCTACGCCGAAGAAGATGGCGTCAGCCCGGCGGCGGACAAGGTTGGCCTGCTCAGCGAAGAACTGCTCGGCCAGTGGCTGCCGGCACAGCGCGATGTCGATGCGTACTTCCTGGGGCCGAAAGGGTTCATGGGCGCGATCAAACGGCACCTGAAAGCGTTGGGCGTTCCGGAGAAACAGAGCCGTTACGAGTTCTTCGGCCCGGCTGCTGCTCTCGAGTGAGCTGAAACCGAGTCGCTTTCATCGCGGGCAAGCCCGCTCCCACAGGGTTCGCGTCGTTCACGGATATCTTGAACACCGCAACCTTTGTGGGAGTGGGCTTGCCCGCGATGGCCTTTACGCAATTTAGATATGGGGACGCATCCTTGCGAGTTAATGGTTCCTTAACCGCTCTATCGTTTATTGCCCCGGTGTAGACTTGCGACAATTTCAGCCGCCGGCCGGCTGGACCATGGACTTACAAAGGAAAGGCAATGAGCGAGGAAACGATGCGGTTGGGGCGTGAGCGGCGCTATCTGGTGTTGCTGGGGATCATCTGCCTGGCGTTGATCGGCGGCGCACTTTACATGCAGGTCGTGCTCGGCGAAGCACCTTGCCCGCTGTGCATCCTGCAGCGCTATGCACTGTTGCTGATTGCACTGTTCGCCTTCATTGGCGCGGGCATGCGCAGCCGTCGCAGCATCACCGTGTTCGAGACGCTGGTAGTGATCTGTGCGATCGCCGGGGCCGGTGTGGCCGGGCATCACGTCTATACACAGTTCTATCCGGCGGTGAGCTGTGGCGTCGATGTGCTGCAGCCGATTGTCGATGATCTGCCGCTGGCAAAGATTTTCCCGCTGGGCTTCCAGGTTGACGGTTTCTGCTCGACGCCGTATCCGCCGATCCTCGGTCTGTCGCTGGCGCAATGGGCGCTGGTGGCGTTCGTGCTGGTGGTGATTCTGGTGCCTCTGCTGACTTCGCGTAATCGAAAAGCGCTGCGCTGAGTCAACTTCTCGGCACAGCTGCCGATAAACAAAACGCCCCGATTTTCGTTGATGAAAATCGGGGCGTTTTGCATTTCAGAGCGTTTGTGAAAACACCGTGACGAACGGCAATGAAGCGTGCGGCAAATGTGCGACATGTTGTCACACAGGAGCTGTCGCAGGGACTCGGGATGCGGCGGATTGGCCGCCTGTTACATAAAAACATTGGCCAGTTTCAGCGTTTTCGGGCTTCAGCACGGACGTACCAGAGCAGGCAGTTTTAACAGGCACCGGCAGATGGACGAAGCCCTTGGAACATCGGGCTTTGCGCCGCTCCAGCGTCTGTAGGTCGGGTGCAGAGCTGTCTGATTTGAGGCGGTTACGCTGGCAGTTTTTGCCGCTTTTATTGAGAAACGCTTTCGATAACTTGCGCAACTTTTGCAAAAATGGCGATGGATTGTTGCTCTGAGTGATAAAAATTATTTCGGGATAAGACATGGTGTATAGGGCGCTACCTATCTACAATCGCCCGCACTGAATTCCCGACGCTGTTCAGCCTTTATCAAGGAACTGATCAGGAGGTCGGGTGTCGAGCGAGCCGCGAGGCTTTCGAGACACCCTGGTGTCGGTGCCTTTCCAATTTTCCGCACCAAATGGAATTGGTCTGTAACAAGGCCTTTGACCACGAATTCGAATAAGAACTGAACGCTGTCCCAAGGTTTTGTCGAGCGTCAGACGCGCGACGGGCGGCCCTTATTCAATCCAAAGAAAATGCCAACCCTTGGCAGGGTGAAGTGTTGGCGATCAAAACCCAACTGCATTGCGCAAGCTGCTTTAGAGGTCGTGAGATGAGTAAAAACAGGTACCCCAGATTACTAGGCCTAGTGCCGCTGCTCGGCACGTTGTTGCTGGGAGGCTGCAACATGACCTTGCTCAATCCAACGGGCCAGGTCGGCCTGGAACAGCGCAACCTGATCATCACCGCCACGCTGCTGATGCTGTTGGTCGTCGTGCCGGTCATCGTCATGACCTTCCTGTTTGCCTGGAAGTACCGCGCTTCGAACAAGAACGCCGTCTACACGCCGAAGTGGTCGCACTCGACCAAGATCGAAGTGGCCGTATGGACCATCCCGGTGCTGATCATCATCGCCCTGGGCTACATCACTTACATCTCGACTCACGAGCTGGACCCGTATCGTCCGATCGAGTCTGACGTCAAGCCGGTGACCATCGAAGTCGTCGCGCTGGACTGGAAGTGGCTGTTCATCTACCCGGAACAAGGCATTGCCACGGTCAACAAGATCGTGTTCCCGGCGCACACGCCAATCAACTTCAAGATCACCTCCGACGCCGTGATGAACTCGTTCTTCATCCCGGGCCTGGGCGGCCAGATCTACGCGATGGCGGGCATGCAGACCAAGCTGCACCTGATCGCTGACCGCAACGCTGAAATGGACGGTATCTCCGCCAACTACAGCGGTGCCGGTTTCACCGGTATGAAATTCAAGGCTATCTCCACCACTCAGGAAGATTTCGACGCCTGGGTAAGTGAAGTCAAGAAGTCGCCTAAACAGCTTGATCAGGCTGAATACGCGGCCCTGGCCAAACCGAGCCAGAACAACCCAGTCGAACTCTACTCGTCGGTCACGCCGAACCAGTTCCAGATCATCGTCGACAAGTACGAAGGTATGAAGCCGGGCAAGCCGCTGAAGCACGAGAAGAAAGAGAAAGAAGTGGCGGCCACGGATATTGACGCGGGTTCGCATTCAGCTGCCGGGGCAGAGGAGTAAACGATGTTTGGTAAATTAAGTTGGGAAGCAGTCCCATTCCACGAGCCGATCGTGATGGTGACCATCGCCATGATCGCCCTCGGTGGTCTGGCGCTGTTCGCTGCGATCACTTACTTCAAGAAGTGGACGTACCTGTGGACCGAGTGGCTGACTTCGGTCGACCACAAGAAAATCGGCGTGATGTACATCATCGTCGCCATGGTCATGCTGCTGCGCGGCTTTGCCGACGCGATCATGATGCGTACCCAGCTGGCCATGGCCACCGAGGGTTCGCCTGGCTACCTGCCACCTGAACACTATGACCAGATCTTCACCGCTCACGGTGTGATCATGATCATCTTCATGGCGATGCCATTCTTCACCGGCCTGATGAACCTTGCAGTGCCGCTGCAGATCGGCGCGCGTGACGTTGCGTTTCCGTTCCTGAACTCCTTGAGCTTCTGGCTGCTGGTGTCCGGCGTTGTGCTGATCAACCTGTCGCTGGGTATCGGTGAATTCGCCAAGACCGGTTGGGTTGCGTATCCGCCGCTGTCGGGTCTGCAATACAGCCCTGGCGTGGGTATGGATTACTACATCTGGGCGCTACAGCTATCCGGATTGGGTACGACGTTAACCGGGGTCAACTTCCTCGCGACCGTACTGAAAATGCGTACCCCTGGCATGAAACTGATGGACATGCCGATCTTCACCTGGACCTGCACCTGGGCAAACGTTCTGATCGTGGCTTCGTTCCCGATCCTGACCGCTACCCTGGCACTGCTGACCCTTGACCGTTACATGGATTTCCACATTTTCACCAATGAACTTGGTGGCAATCCGATGATGTACGTCAACCTGTTCTGGGCGTGGGGCCACCCTGAGGTTTACATCCTGATCCTGCCGGCCTTCGGCATCTTCTCGGAAGTGATCTCGGCCTTCACCGGCAAGAAACTGTTCGGCCACCACTCGATGATCTACGCCTCGGGCGCGATCTCGGTACTGGGCTTCATGGTCTGGCTGCACCACTTCTTCACCATGGGTTCGGGTGCGAGCGTCAACGCCTTCTTCGGTCTGGCGACGATGCTGATTTCCATCCCGACGGGTGTGAAGCTGTTCAACTGGCTGTTCACCATCTACCAGGGCCGTCTGCGCTTCACCAGCCAGGTAATGTGGACTTTGGGCTTCATGGTGACCTTCGCCATCGGCGGCATGACCGGCGTACTGCTGGCCATCCCGGGTGCTGACTTCGTGCTGCACAACAGCCTGTTCGTGATCGCGCACTTCCACAACGTGATCATCGGCGGTGCGGTATTCGGTTACATCGCTGGCTTCGCGTTCTACTTCCCGAAAGCGTTCGGCTTCAAGCTGCACGAAGGCTGGGGTAAAGCAGCGTTCTGGTTCTGGATCTCGGGCTTCTTCGTCGCGTTCATGCCGCTCTATGCACTGGGCTTCATGGGCATGACCCGTCGTCTGAACGCCACCACCAACCCTGAGTGGGTACCGTACCTGTACGTTGCCATGTTCGGTGCGGTGATGATTGCTGTGGGTATCGCCTGCCAACTGATCCAGCTGTACGTCAGTGTGCGCGACCGCAACAAGCCAGAGAACGTTTGCGATCACGGTGACCCGTGGAATGCACACACCCTGGAATGGTCGACCTCGTCGCCACCACCGTTCTACAACTTCGCTGTGCTGCCTAAGGCTGACTGCATCGACCCGTTCACCGAGGCCAAGGAAAACGGTACTGCGTACCAGCGTCCGGCCAAGTACGAGCCGATCCACATGCCGAACAACACCGCCACTGGCGTGGTGATGGGCGCGCTGTTGACCGTCTTCGGTTTCGCGATGATCTGGCACATCTGGTGGCTGGCGATCGCGAGCCTGGTAGGCACCGTCGTTTACTTCGTGATCCACGCTGCACGTGACGACCAGGGCTATATGGTTCCGGTTGAAACGATCGAGCGTATCGAAGCCGAGCAGCACAAGCGTCTGGTCGCGGCAGGGAAAATCCCGGCCAATGCCACCCGTGTTGAAACCTCGTTGGAACAGGCTTAAACCATGTCGAACTTAGTGACCAATGTTGGACACGCCCATGGTGACCATGGGCACGATGACCATCACCACGACTCGGGCGAGATGACCGTATACGGTTTCTGGCTCTACCTGATGACCGACTGCATTCTGTTTGCGTCGATCTTCGCGGTGTACGCAGTACTGGTAAACAACGTTGCCGGTGGCCCGTCGGGCCACGACATCTTCGAACTGCCATACGTGCTGGGCGAAACCGCTCTGCTGTTGTTCAGTTCGATCACCTACGGCTTCGCCATGCTGGCGTTGTACAAGGGCAAGAAGCAGGCGGTCCTGGGCTGGTTGTTCATGACCTTCCTGCTCGGCGCGGGCTTCATCGCCATGGAGATCAACGAGTTCCACCTGCTGATCTCCGAGGGCTTTGGTCCTAGCCGTTCGGGCTTCCTGTCGGCGTTCTTCACCCTGGTCGGTACCCACGGTCTGCACGTTTCGGCCGGTCTGATCTGGATGGGCATCATGATGTATCAGGTCAACAAGCATGGCCTGACGTCGACCAACAAGACCCGTCTGAGCTGCCTGAGCCTGTTCTGGCACTTCCTGGACGTGGTCTGGATCTGCGTCTTCACCGTTGTTTACCTGATGGGGACTCTGTAATGGCTAACGCACACTCCCATGACAGCCACGATGCTGGCCACGGCAGCGTCAAGTCGTACGCCATCGGCTTCATCCTGTCGGTAATCCTGACCGTCATTCCGTTCGGTCTGGTGATGTACCCGACCCTGCCGAAGTCGACGACGCTGGCAATCGTTCTGCTGTTCGCAGTGATCCAGGTGATCGTTCACCTGTATTACTTCCTGCACCTGGACCGTTCCATTGCACAGCGTAACAACGTGATCGCATTCGTCTTTACGGCGATCGTGATCGTGCTGCTGGTTGGCCTGTCGCTGTGGATCATGTTCAGCATCCACACGTACATGATGGCGAAGTGAGGTAGACCCGATGTCGCTCAAGCACTTTATCCAAATCACCAAACCGGGGATCATTTTCGGTAACGTGCTTTCTGTGGCAGGCGGGTTCTTCCTGGCCTCGAAAGGGCATGTCGATCTGGCGGTGTTTCTGGCCGCCATGATCGGTACTTCCCTGGTCGTGGCCTCCGGTTGCGTGTTCAACAACTGCATCGACCGCGACATCGACCTGAAGATGGAACGCACCAAGAACCGTGTGCTGGTCCAGGGCCTCATCTCCCTGAAACTGGCCCTGGTTTACGCGACCATTCTGGGTGTTCTCGGCGTTGCCTTGTTGTACAAGGTGGCCAACCCGTTGGCTGCCTTGTTCGCAGTAATCGGCTTCATCATCTACGTCGGCTTCTACAGCCTGTACCTCAAGCGCAAGTCGGTTCACGGCACGCTGGTGGGCAGTCTGTCGGGCGCCATGCCGCCAGTGATCGGTTACGTTGCCGTGACCAACAGCTTCGACATGGCCGCACTGACCCTGCTGGTGATGTTCAGCCTGTGGCAGATGCCGCATTCCTACGCCATCGCGATTTTCCGTTTCAATGATTACCTGGCCGCATCGATTCCGGTGCTGCCAGTGAAACGCGGCATTCAAGTGGCGAAGAAGCACATCCTGCTCTACATCCTGGCGTTCCTCGTGGCGACCTTGATGCTGACCTTCAGCGGCTACGCCGGCATGAGCTACCTCGCCGTCGCCGCCGCCATGGGCATGTACTGGCTGTACATGGCCTGGACCGGCTACAAGGCAGTCGATGACACCGTCTGGGCACGCAAGCTGTTCGTGTTCTCGATCTTCACCATCACTGCATTGAGCGTCATGATGTCCCTGGACTTCAAGGTGCCGACAGAGCTGTTGCTGACGTACGCGCCGTAAGGTTTGCAAGCTTCAGAAAAAAACCCGCACGTTGAGAGATGTGCGGGGTTTTTTGTTGGTTGGCCTGGAGTGTGCCGATTTGCCTGCTCCCTTGGCCCAACAGCTTGTGGCGGCGGCTTGATGGGTGTGTGAGCTAATGCGACGTTTAAGCAAGTGGTGAGGCAGTCACACGCCTCATGAATTCATCGAACAGCGGAACGGTAAATGCTATCAGTGCGTATTCCGGACTGTAGATCATGCCCTTTTTGATCAGGCTATCGCGTACGGGGCCCAGGCTCGTAGCGTTTCGCCCCAGCGCTTTAGCAACCTCAGCAGAGCGTTGCGGTCCTTCTCCCAGCTCGGCAAGGCAACGCATGTAGTCCCTTTCAGCCGGCGTGGTCCGATCAAAGCGGACCCTGAAAAAAGACTCGTCAAGTTTCCGGATGCTTTCCTCTGTCGCTGCCTGCGCGTCGGCCTCGGTTATGGTCTGTGCTTTGGCAATGTTCCAAGCGGTATAGCCCCACTCCTGCAAAAAATAGGGATAGCCGTGGGTTTTTTCAAAAATCTCACGCAATGCATCGTCAGAGATACTGGCGCCTTCTTCTTCAACAGGATCACGTAAGGCTTTCCAGGCATCTATCTCTAAGAGAGCGCCCAGACGAGGAAATTCGAATAGTCGCTCCGCATAGCTTTTGGCATCGCCTGCTTGCCCCGCCAGCTGCGGAAGACCCGCGCCAAAAAGAATCAGAGGGAGAGCTGCCTGATTGACTGCGTGGATGCCGCGAATAAGCGCGCCAAGCTCATCTTTTGAAAGATACTGTAATTCGTCAATCAGAATGGCGACTGGTATGCCTGCGTCCCTCGCGGCCTCCGCTGTTGCTATCAGAACGTCACGAAGATCATCTTCCAGATTGCCACTGTCGGCATAGCCAGCTTCGGAGTCTCCGCCCAGCGTAACTTCGGCCCCACCCGCCGCGATAGTGATATTGCCGATAAAGCTACGAAGTATGCGTATCCCTCTTTTGACCGTCTCGACCGTGTTCTGCACTCGGTCCAAACGCAACAGCACTCGGCGTAACACCGGAATCAGGAGCTGTTTCAACTCCGCACCGTCATGGGCCTCCTGCATTTCGGCGAGATAACCCAATGCCAAAGCTCGATCTTTGATCTGATTCAGAAGCACTGTTTTTCCGACACCGCGCAGGCCCAATATCATCAGGGATTTGGCGTGCTTGCCGCGCTTCGTGCGCGCCAATGCGGTGTCTGCCGTTTCCAGTACTTCTGATCGCCCTGCTAGTTCCGGTGGGGAAACTCCTGCTCCGGGATTGAAGGGGTTAGTATTCTTATCCACAGCTCGCTCTCATACGAAATTATTCATAGTTATAGTGAGATTTTTATATAACTGCAAATAAGTAGCTAAAGTTGCCCGGCAGAGGGCTGAATTGCTTGATTCGGTTCCCTCAAACTTTAGGTTCGCTGCCGGAACGAGACAATCGTAGCGAAGTGCCCGTCCTACTGATTTTTGGTGTGGTTGAAAGCTGAAGTACTGTGAAATCGGCCGCTGTAAAGGGTGGTTGCGCAGAGCAGGTAAAAGACCTAGATTTGGATCCAAATATGTCAGCGGTTTGTCCGCGATCCTGTTGCGGCCTTCAACTCGCTAGATAATTGGCTTAACTCAAAAAGGCTGGGCGCAATGACCGAACGGATGACCTGCGATGAGCGCTTTATCGCCCTGGCTGAAGAACTCAACTACGACATCTATGGCGAGAACACCGCTGGTGGCAATTACGCGCCGCTGATCCGTCATCACGACGAGCTCTACATCAGCGGCATGGTGCCGCGGGTCAATGGCAAGATCCTGTATCCCGGTCGCGTGGGGCTGGAATTGAACCTCAAGGATGCGCAAGCCGCGGCGAGCATCAGCGCGATGCGTTGCCTGGCGCTGATCGTCGATGCGGTCGGTTCGCTGGACAAGATTCGCGCGTTGTTGCGGGTCACGGTGTATGTGAAGTCGACCGCTGATTTTGTCGACCTGAGCGAAGTGGCCAACGGCGCTTCGGATGTGTTCAGCCATGTGCTGGGCGATGCCGGACGGCATACGCGCACGACCATCGGCGTCTATCAGTTGCCGAAGAATGCGGCGATTGAAGTGGACATGATTGCGGCGTTGCATCCTTCGGCTTGAGGTTATCCCCGCCTCAAACAAAAAGCCCCGCCTGATCACTCAGCGCGGGGCTTTTTGGCAAGCGCTTGGCAGATTACTGCGCCGCGATGCTGTACCCATCAAACGCAGTCTGCTGCTGCAGCGCGGTGATGATGTTCTTGCGGTTCACCGCCTGTTCCGTACCGGCGTTATCGACGAAGGTTTCGCTCTCCAGCTCGGCTTCATCGCCTTCACCCACGAAGGTGAAACCGAGGAATTCCAATGCCTCACGATCAACATTCAGACGCGAACGCGGGGTGCGCATTGGCAGGGTCACGCTGGCGCCGTCCTTGCTGATGGTGAAGATTTCCACTTCTTTCTTCTTCGCAGCTTTGCTCTTGCCGCCGCTCGGATTGCTGATCGCCTGATGGGTCTGATTCAGCACTTTCAGCGCCAGACCATAGACGATTTCCTGAAATGCCGGATCGTCCTTGAAGCTGGACAGAATGCGTCCGATCGAGAACTTGCTGCTCAGGTCTTCCAGCGCGGCGATGTCCGCTGCCTCGGCGTCTTTCAGGCGCTTGAGTTCGCCCATCAGCTCGTACGCCTTGTCGTCATCAAAGCTGTCATGCGCCTGACGGATCGCCGCACGCAATTCGCGGATCTGGTCGCTTTCGCGGGTCGACTGGAACGCGTCCAGGACCATCTCGCTGATGATTTTGGCTTGAGGCAGGTGTTGTGAAAGATTGATGGAGTTTTCGTATTCCGCTTTGGACGACTGGGTGACTACGGATTCAGCGGTGTTGAAATCGGACATTGAAATTTCACTACTTTTTAACTTGAGTTGAGGCGAGAAAGCACGAGGTCTTTTTCAGGCCGACTAATTTAGGGGAGCGGGGCGGCGTTGTCACGGAGCAACGGTCTGGTGGTCGGGATTTTTCCCGGCGTGCGTTATTTTCCGAGCATGGCGTCAGCGGGTTTCCCCCATGTACGCATCGCAAACTCAACAAACCGTCTCAGCTTCGGCAGTCGATAGCGATCCTGCGCATACAACAGATGCATCGGCCTGCTTGGCGGTTGGTAGTCCGTCATTACCCTGACCAGTTTGCCGTCGCGCAGATCCTGCTCCACCAGCGCGTCGGGCAGCATCATGATGCCCATGCCGTTGCGCGCCGCCTGGTGCAAACCGGCGGAGCTGTTGATCAGCATCGGCCCGCTGACGTCGACGAGGACTTCACCTTCCGGGCCGCTCAGACGCCAGCGTTTTTCCACCGATTGCCAGTCATCCCCAGCCGGGTAGGCGAAGGACAGGCAATCGTGTTGCTGCAAATCCTGTGGCGTGTGCGGCATGCCGCGCCGCGCGATGTATTCGGGGGAGGCGCAGACCGTCAGGGTGTAGTCGATCAAGGGCCGGGCGATCAGGTTGGATTGGTCGAAATTGCCCAGGCGGAATGCGACATCGAGGCCGTTCTCCAGCAGATCCGGGCGGCTGTTGGTCAATACCACGTCGAGTTTCACTTGCGGATACAGCAAGGAATATTCGCTCAGGGCCGGGGTCAGTCGTTCGACGCCGAAGGTCAGTGGCGCAGTGATACGCAGCAAACCGCGCGGCTCGTCCGACGCTTGTTCGGCCAGGCGTTCGGAGTCGGCCACCAGGCCGAGCACTTCCAGGCAGCGCTGATAATAGACGCTGCCGAATTCGGTCAGGCGCTGGCGGCGCGTGGTGCGTTGCAGCAGTTGCACGCCGAGCCGTTGCTCCAGCGCGCGCAGATGATTGCCCACCATCGTCGTCGACATTTCGCACTTCGCAGCGGCGGCCGTCATGCTCCCGGTTTCGACCACTTTGACGTAGACGCCCATCGACTGAAACAAGTCCATTATCAAGCTCGGCTTTTAAATGATTGAAGTTTTTCCGAGTTTATCCAGCTCAGGTGGCTAACCATACTGCAAAAACACCGACCTGCAATGGAGTTTCACGTCATGACCGCCGCCCTGATGAACACCTACCAACCACTGGCCCTGAGTTTCACCAAGGGCCTGGGCACGCGTCTGTGGGATCAGGCGGGGCGCGAATATCTGGATGCCGTTGCCGGTGTGGCAGTGACCAATGTCGGCCACTCGCATCCGCGCATCGTTGCGGCGATCAGCGAGCAAGCGGGATTGCTGTTGCACACCTCCAACCTATACAGCATCGACTGGCAACTACAACTGGCCAAACGGCTGACGGCGTTGTCGGGGATGGAGCGCGCGTTCTTCAACAACTCCGGCGCCGAAGCGAACGAGACGGCACTGAAACTGGCGCGCCTTTACGGCTGGCGCAAAGGCATCGAGCAGCCGCTGGTGGTGGTCATGGCCAACGCGTTTCATGGCCGCACCCTCGGCACGCTGTCTGCCAGCGATGGCCCGGCGGTGCGCCTGGGCTTCAACGAACTGCCGGGGGACTTCGTCAAAGTGCCGTTCGGCGATCTCCCGGCGCTGGAGCAAATACAGCGCAAACACGGCGCGCGCATCGTGGCGATTCTGGTCGAACCGATCCAAGGCGAAAGCGGCGTACAAGTCGCACCGCCGGGTTATCTCAAGGCCCTGCGCGACCTGTGCAATCGCTATGCGTGGCTGCTGATGCTCGATGAAATCCAGACCGGCATCGGCCGCACCGGGCAGTGGTTCGCCTTTCAGCACGAAGGCATCGTGCCCGATGTCATGACCCTGGCCAAAGGCCTCGGCAATGGCGTGCCGATCGGCGCCTGCCTGGCCCGTGGCCGCGCGGCGGATTTGTTCACCCCGGGCAGCCACGGCAGCACCTTCGGCGGCAATCCGCTGGCCTGTCGGGTTGGCTGCACGGTGCTGGACATCATCGAAGAGCAAGGCCTGCTGGAGAATGCGCGGGTGCAGGGCGCGCGGTTACTGGAACGCCTGCGCGCCGAATTGGCAGACAACCCGAACGTGCTGGCAATCCGGGGGCAGGGCCTGATGATCGGTGTCGAGCTGAAACAACCGGTGCGCGACCTGACGCTGATCGCCGCGCGGGATCATGGCTTGTTGATCAACGTGACTCGTGGCAAGACCATCAGGTTGCTCCCGCCGCTGACGATTGATGAGCGCGAGGTGAGGATGATTGTCAGAGGGGTTGGACGCGCTCTGATGACTGATTCAGCTCAGGTTCAATAGTGATACCGGCAACTGATGACGCAGATTTCGCCGTCCTCAACCCTGTACACCAGACGATGTTCGGCCGTTACTCGGCGTGACCAGAGGCCGCTCATATTATGTTTGAGCGCCTCTGGTTTACCGACACCCTCAAACGGTTCGCGCTTGATTGCTTTGATCAGAAGATTGATACGCTTGAGCCCAGCCTTGTCGTTTTGCTGAAACCACAAATAGTCTTCCCAGCCTGTTGGCGTGAACTCGATTTTCATTCTTCGATCAATTGCCTGACTTTGGCTTTGCCGGCGCGCAACTCACCGATGGATTTCATCAGCCGTTCGGCGTTGGCGGGGGAGCGAAGCAAGTAGGCTGTTTCTTCCAATGCGTTGTATTCGGCCAAAGACATCATCACTACGGGTTCACCTTTCTGCCGAGTGACCAATAGCGGCGCACGATCTTCATTGACACGGTCCATCGTCTCGGCCAAATGCGCACGGGCGGTGGTGTAGTTGATGGTTTGCATATTGAAGTCCTCGCTGGATGCAGAGAACGTACAGAAATGAGTACAGGATGACAAGGCGACACCTACCAGTGGTTGTGTCGCAGCAGGGCTGACTGCGACTTCAATCAGTATCGCTCAGTAATATTCGAGACGTTTCTGAGAGGGTTGTAATCCTCTTCCCTCCTGTTCAGTGTCGCGAAGCCCTTATCTCGTCATACCGTGCCCTAGCCGATGTAGGAAATGGTTACTGTTTCAATCCAGCCCATCCCCCAACTCCGGCGCCAGCATCCTCGTCTTCACCGCCCCATTCGAGTTGTGCTGAACAATCTCGCTCGGCTGCCCCTGTTCATTGAAAAACACCTGTCCAATCCCCGCCGAATTCCACAGCCGTTCCCCGGCCTCGGCATGTTCCGGCGTATACGGGACGATGCGCATCAAGCGGCGTTTGGTGAACCAGTTCAGCGGCGAGCGCGGTGAGTAGAGCCAGCGGTTGAGGCGGTCGAACCATTCCAGCAGGGTCGGTGGGAATTCGTTCTTGATGCCGCTGCTGGTGATCTGCCAGATCCGTGGGCCGGCCTTGCGGTGGCGGATCAGGACTTCGTAGACGAAGGAATAATGCACATCGCCGGACAGCACCACGTAGTTCCCCGGTGTGCGCGAGTGTCGGAAAATGTTCAGGATCACCTGCGCCGCGCCGCGATGGGCCATCCAGTTTTCCGCGTCGACCAGCAGCGGATAACCGCACCAGCTGAACACTTTCTGCACGGTTTCAATCAGCTTCACACCGAAGATCGGTGCCGGCGACACGATGATCGCCGACGGGTGATCGAGCAGTTCCTGTTGCAGTTCGCTCAAGGCTTCCCAGTCGAGCAGGCCCGATGGTTGCTTGAGGGCCATCTCGCTGCGCCACCGCCGGGTGCGCGTGTCGATCACCACCAGTGCCGGACTGCTCGGCAGCACGAAATGCCACTGTTGAAAGCGCAGCAACTGATCAATCAGATCGTCCTGCACCGGCATGTCCAGATAGCCGTCATCACCGCTGGCACTCAGTTGCGCGGTCTGCTCCAGTACGTCCTTGAAGGCATCCGGATTGTTGCCCCAGCCCTGACACAACAAATAGGCAATCAGCGCATTGCCGATGATGCGTTTGGAGAACGGATGGCCGTAGGCGGTTTCCTCCCATTGCGCGGAGAGATTCCAGTCATCGGTGATGTCGTGATCATCGAAAATCATCAGGCTCGGCAGATGCGCCAGCGCCCGCGCGACGTTGCCCAGGCCCGCCTTGAAGGCATCGATGCGCGTCTGCTCGAGGTTGTAGCGCTTGCGGCGTTCCGGCGTCAGCGTCGGCGCGCTCGGATTGATCAGCGACCACGGCGTCGGCGACCACACCAGCATGTACATGGCCATGACTTCGGCGAATGTCACCAGGTGATTGTCGGCGCTGCTGCTGGTGAAAATCGGCTTACGCGCGCCACCGAAAAATCGCTCGCGCAAGGTCTCGTTGCTCTCTAGCGCCGGTAACAAATCCGCACGGTGGTAGTAGCTGGCCGGGTGTTGATAGAGCTTGGCGCTGTCGCTGACCACGGCACCGTCAAGGTGCTCATCGAACAGACCCAGGCGCTCGATCAGGGCATGAATCGCCCGCAGCATCGGCCCGGCGACGTCGTCGGCATAGACCTGATCACCGCTCATCATCAGCAACGCCGGGCGCCGTTGCGCATCGGCTTCGTCGGCCAGCAATTGATCGACGCAGAGCAAACCATCGGTTGCCGGATGATGCGGCTTGCGGCAGGAGCCGTGGAGCAATTGGTCGATCCGCGAACGCACGACGAGGTTCGCGCAGGTGGCGCCGGGATAAAGCAGGTGCGGTGCCCACTCAGCCATACCGATGGCGTCATCGATCAGCAGGTCGTAATCGATAAACGTGTCGCAGGGCAGGGCGCATTCAAGTTGGACGTCGATCAGATGCACGAACGCATGACGGCCTACGGCAATGACCGTGCATTTCTCTGAGTCGAGCCGGATATCTCCTACACCTTGCAGGCGCAAGGTCAGCGTCAGTTCACGCGAGCCCACCAGCCACAGCACCACGCGCGTCGGCTCCAGCCGCCGCAGCAGCGGGCCGGCCAGGACAGGAGGCAGCGAGATCAGGTTATCGGGTGTTGAAAACATCGAGGGCAAAGCTCAAGGCGCACAGGCCGGCGATGATAGCGCAGCCGGCGCCTTGATCCCTTAAATCAGCCTTAAGAGTCGGCTTTTTGCAGTTTCAGCGCCAGCAAACGCCATTCCCCGGCCGTCGCATCAACCCGTGGCAATTCCTGCACGGAGCAATCGAAACGGTAGGTGACATCGTCGCCATTCATGTTGCGCGCAGTGACGCTGTTGCTGAAGCTGTAGACCTGATCCTTGTAGCGATGACTGACCAGCGCTTTGCTGTCAGCAAAACGCGCCGAAGCGGGATAACGCAGGGTGCTGGTGACAAACGGGCTGCACATGACATACGCGATCATCGACTTGTCGGCCTGTGCGTCGCCGCGCAACTTCTTGTTCAGCGCGGCCAGGGCCATGCGACCCTCGTAGTCGCTTTGATTCAGCACGGTCTGTACCGCCATTGATTTCGGCGCTCGGCTGACGTTATTCGGCAACAGTGCGGAGTCCGGCGGGGAAGGCTTGTCATCCGCTTCGATGGCAGCAAAAACCGGCGCATCTTTCAGTTCGGTGGCGGGCGTGACTGCCTCGGCGTCAGGCAGTACAGAGGTCGACTCGACGACTGGCGTGTTTTGCGCCTGCGCCTCGTGATCGAGCGACGAAGGAAACAGCGAAAAGGTGATCGACAACATCACCAGCCCGACAATGAACCCACCCGCCGCGCCAACGATGTTGCCGTAGAAAATATTCCAGCTGCCGCGGTTCTTCACCACCCAGCGCCACATGAAACCCCAGACAGCGACGAACGCCAGAAAACGCAAAAACTCCATTTGATCCTTTCCTTACCTTTCAACAATCCAAGCGCGGCGCGAGACGATCAGCAAGCCCCGACGATGCGCGGCAAGATAGCAAAATAGACGCGCCGTCCGGCTACGGTTGCGGAAAATAATTCGCCGCCAGAAAAATCAACGTGATCATCCCGGCGGCAACGCCACAGGCGCCCGCGAGCAGTTGACGTGCAACCGGATGCGCCGGCTGACGACGCTTGGCGATCCACAACCACACACCCGCCAGAACGCCCGCGCTGGTCATGAACACCACCAGGCTGTTATGCAGTCCCGGCGCTGCCATGGTGGTGCCGAACAGCCCGTCATAAAGCAGCGTGAAGACAATGCCGACCACCACAGCGCTGCCCGCTCCGGCAAGGTTTGCCAACAACAGATACCAGTGCCCGCGCTGTCGCACCACCCAGAACCACATTGCCGCCATGACTACCAAACACAACACAGCATCCATCGGATTTCTTTCCTGGCTACGAGACAGAGGCGGCAACTTGCTCGCCTGTAGAGAGTGGACGGCACGATAGCAAAATAGTAGCGTCCCGCCATGCCTTCTCTGTAATGGACTACCCATGTTTTCCACAACCCGTTTGCTGCAACTACTCGGCGCTCTCACCCTTGCCGTCTCCATTACCCCAGCCTTCTGCATCGCGAAAGAACACCCGCAAGCCAGCTGGGATTACTACCTCGCCAATTGCCAGCGGATGCAGGAGACAATCGCCGACGTCCAGAGCGGTCGCGTCTCCGCTGCCTATGCACTAACGTCCGGCCTGCAAGACAGCCTCGCCTCCATGAACGAGCGCCGCCTTAACCTGCTCCCGCAACACCTCGACTCCAGCGAGTACGCCCACTGCGAAAACGTCGCCGCCCACGCCGAGGCAACCCTGGCCCAAGGCAAAGCCGAGTTCGCCGCGCAAATGCAACGGGGTGTGGAGGAGGGCCGTATTGCACACCAGAATTCCCCCGCCTACCAACGCGCCCGTTCCCTCGGCTACAGCGACGTCGGCGACATCTCCTTTCTGAAACTGCACGAAGACACCGACGGCGAAGCCCGCCTGAAAACCATGCTGATTACCGTCGACGAAATCTGCGGCCAATACTTCCGCGCCACGCAATACGTGAAGCCCTATGTGATCTACACGGTGCGACCATCGGATGGCGGCTGCGGCGAAGTGAAGCGTGTTGCGATAGTTGGCGGAGGGCAACCAGAGAAGGGCGACTACATTGATCCCAATGGCGAATTTCAGTACATGGGCTGGAAAAAGCTGGTTGGCGCTGACGGCTTCCCAACAGATATTCGAGTACTGAAAGCTCGTCGCTGATCGGACGAGATAACGGCATGGCTCTAGCGCGCCATTCAAAGAATGTCGCGCAGATACCCCTTCAGCGCGAGCAGCGGCTGACCCAGCTGCTCCATCGATCGCGCCTGAGCCAACTCCGCCGACAACTTGCGCAACTCCCGCCCCAACGGCTTCTCGACCCCACCCAAGGCATCCAGCGCCAGGTTCAGGCATTCGTTCATCTTGAACTGAATGGCCTCGACATCGCCGCGTTTCACCAGTAATTCGAAAACGTCTTTCTGATAATCGCCCATGACCATGTCGTCGCGCAGGATCGGGCTCAGGCCCTCTTCTTCGTAGGCAAGTTTGAGGGAGAAGAGGGCGACGGTTTCCAGTGAGGTTTCCATGGGGATGTCTGTCAGTGAAGTGGAAGGCTTGAAACCAATGCGCAAAACGCAAGAGGAGGTTTGCCGTGCGGGCGTGATTATACGGGCGGGGATCGCATGCGAGGCAACCAGCAATCGGGCATCTAAAACCTACAAGCTCGCGCAGCATTGACATCCACTTTGATACGACGCTTTGATTACAAACACTGAACATCAGCGGAGTGACCATCATGGAATACGACATGAAACTGATCGACGACGCCGTCCTTGCTCTCCTGGCAGCTTATAGCTCCGACGACGGCAATGCGTGGAAGGGCTATGACTTCGAGATCATGAACCGCTTGCACGAGCAGGGTTTGATCAGTAATCCGGTGAACCGGAACAAATCGATATGGTTGACGGAGGAAGGGTTGGAGCGGGGGCGGGAGATTGCTGAGCGGATGTTTGCAGTCAAGGAATAGGGAGGAGCCGCGTCCCATTCTGAAACCTGAGTTGATGGCAAGGTAGAAAACGCCAGCGAAGTACCAACCGCGTTAACCGAAGCAACAGGTAGCGCGGTCTGGTGATCGAGCACTTTTTTGAATGATCGGATGCGGCCGTCCAGGCTGAATTACGTGATAGGTTTACCTCTCAAAAAGGATTTTTTTGACAGGAGTCATTCATGGCTAACCCAGCCGCTCGTAAAAGCGATCCCTCCAGCTGTCCTGTTCCAGGGCACGGAACCAACCCCATCGCGACAGGTTCGCCTGACGTTTTCTTCGATGGTTTGCCCGCAACTCGCCTGCCGGTGGTATTGCAGGCGAAGCGGTAGCGAGTTCACTGGATGAAGAGTTAGAGGAGCTCACACATTGGGACATCTTCTGACCGAGCCACAACTGACAAAAGTTAGAGCCGCTCTTTCCGAGCCATTCAATGATTTTCCCGTGGAATATGATTATTTGGCGAATAAGGTGAGAGGTGTCGACCCTGAAATCCTTTACTCAATTCTTTATTCAGAGGTCGCGCCGGTGTGCTTTACCAATCTCGTTGCACCTGTGCCTCCGATATGGACGGGTTTCGACCCCGACATACTCAGAGAATCGATTGAGGAAAGGCTGGCAGCTAGAGAGCGAAACTGGTTTCGTCGCCAGTTCGATAAAGTGCTGGTTCGTTGGTTGAAGTACAACTACGCGTACATCTGGGAGGAAATCGAAAGTAGGCTTTGAGCTCGAATTGGTATGGGAATGGGCGATGGTGACGAGGAGTTGGTTGTGGCAAAACCTGCGGCACGTAACGATCCGGCCAGTTCCCAACGCCAGGATATGCCAAGGCCATTTTTGCGGGTTTTACAGAGGTATTTTTTAATGGGCTTGCTGCGCGTAGAAGATTGGAGGCTTGGCCATGCGGTGGCGCGTTAGTTCCAGCGCCGCAAGAATGAAGAAGCTGATTGCCCTGATTGTTTTGGTTCTGGTGACAATGCTCTACGTCGGGTATTACCAAGCGCTCGATGATGGAGACATCGAAACCATCCTGTTCGTCAAAAAGCATCCGACGTTTCAGGTGAAGTTTTACAACATCCACGCAAATGACGGGGAGATTCGACAAGTCGAGCGACTCACGGAGCAGGAGCGTAAATGGATTATTGATTACTGCAGGTATCGGCTTGGCATCGACACCGATCTGAAAACACAAAACGATGTTGAGATCTGCCGGAAAAAATAGCTTGTTGGGATAAAGAGAGGGCCTCTTCGCAGGCCTTTTCTCATCGAGCGCTAATTGCTCAGCCTTATGCTTGGTTATCCATGCTTCCAGCATCTCGGGATTGGCCTCCTTGGTGAGCCCAAGCCTATGCGCCTCACATTGGCAAAAGCCGACCTCCACTTTCCTACGGACGAAAAAAAGGCCCTGCTTTCGCAAGACCTTTTTCTCTGTGTTGGTGCCCCGAGGGAGACTCGAACTCCCACTCCTTTCGAAAACGGATTTTGAATCCGCCGCGTCTACCAATTCCGCCATCAGGGCTCAATGGCGGCGAAGTATAGAGAGGTGATTACCGTTGGTCAATCACGTTTCATGGTCAATTTTTGATATTTCCGCTAGACTTTCCGGCCCTGCTAGACGAACCCCATCATGCGCGTTGCTGACTTTACTTTCGAGCTTCCTGATTCGCTGATCGCCCGCCATCCGTTGGCCGAGCGTCGCGGTAGTCGCCTGCTGACCCTTGATGGGCCGAGCGGCGCCCTGGCACACCGTCAATTCACTGATTTGCTTGAGCATTTGCGCCCGGGCGATTTGATGGTGTTCAACAATACCCGGGTGATTCCGGCGCGGCTGTTCGGGCAGAAAGCGTCCGGCGGCAAGCTGGAAATTCTCATCGAGCGCGTGCTCGATGCGCACCGCGTGCTGGCCCATGTGCGCTCCAGCAAGTCGCCGAAGCCGGGTTCGAAGATCCTTATCGACGGCGGTGGCGAAGCCGAGATGCTCGCGCGTCATGATGCGCTGTTCGAGCTGGGTTTTGCCGAGGAAGTCTTGCCGTTGCTCGATCGCGTCGGGCACATGCCGTTGCCTCCTTATATAGACCGCCCGGATGAAGGCTCGGATCGCGAGCGTTATCAGACCGTGTACGCTCAGCGCCTGGGCGCGGTGGCGGCGCCGACGGCGGGGCTGCATTTCGATGAGCCGTTGATGCAGGCGATTGCCGCAAAGGGCGTCGAGACTGCGTTCGTGACATTGCACGTCGGCGCGGGGACGTTTCAGCCGGTGCGTGTCGAGAAGATCGAAGATCACCACATGCACAGCGAGTGGCTGGAAGTCGGCCAGGATGTGGTCGATGCGGTCGCTGCGTGCCGTGCGCGGGGCGGTCGGGTGATTGCGGTCGGCACCACCAGCGTGCGTTCGCTGGAAAGCGCAGCGCGCGATGGTGTGCTCAAGCCGTTCAGTGGCGACACCGACATCTTTATTTATCCGGGCCGGCCGTTTCATGTGGTCGATGCCCTGGTGACCAATTTCCATTTGCCGGAATCCACGCTGTTGATGCTGGTTTCCGCGTTTGCCGGTTATCCCGAAACCATGGCCGCCTACAAGGCCGCCGTGGAAAACGGCTACCGCTTTTTCAGTTACGGGGATGCGATGTTCATCACCCGCAATCCCGCTCCAACTGCCCCTGAACAGACAGGCCCAGAGGAAACAGAATGAGTCGCGAATGTCGAATGTCCTTTGAGCTGCTGGCCACCGATGGCAAGGCTCGTCGTGGTCGCCTGACCTTTCCCCGTGGCACCGTCGAGACCCCGGCGTTCATGCCGGTCGGCACCTACGGCACGGTCAAGGGCATGCTGCCGCGCGACATCGTCGCCACTGGCGCGGAAATCATTCTGGGCAACACCTTTCACCTGTGGCTGCGTCCCGGCACTCAAGTGATCAAGGAGCACGGCGACCTGCACGATTTCATGCAGTGGAAAGGCCCGATCCTCACCGACTCCGGCGGCTTCCAGGTGTTCAGCCTCGGCGCGATGCGCAAGATCAAGGAGGAGGGCGTGACCTTCGCTTCTCCGGTCGACGGCGCCAAAGTGTTCATGGGGCCGGAAGAGTCGATGCAGGTGCAGCGCGATCTCGGTTCCGACATCGTGATGATCTTCGACGAATGCACGCCGTATCCGGCTGACGAAGACGTCGCGCGCGTATCGATGGAGCTGTCGTTGCGTTGGGCGCAGCGTTCGAAGAATGCCCACGGCGACAACACCGCAGCGCTGTTCGGCATCGTTCAGGGCGGCATGCATGAAAACCTGCGCATGCGCTCGCTCGAAGGCCTCGACAAGATCGGCTTCGACGGCCTCGCGATCGGCGGTCTGTCGGTGGGCGAACCGAAGCACGAAATGATCAAGGTGCTGGATTATCTGCCGGGCCAAATGCCCGCTGACAAACCTCGTTACCTTATGGGCGTTGGCAAACCGGAAGATCTGGTTGAGGGTGTGCGCCGCGGGGTGGACATGTTCGATTGCGTGATGCCAACCCGTAATGCCCGCAATGGGCATCTGTTCATCGATACCGGTGTGCTGAAGATCCGTAACGCGTTCCATCGCCATGATGAATCGCCGCTGGATCCGACCTGCGATTGCTACACCTGCCAGAACTTCTCGCGCGCTTATCTGCATCACCTGGACAAGTGCGGCGAAATGCTCGGCAGCATGCTCAATACCATCCATAACTTGCGCCATTATCAGGTGCTGATGGCTGGTTTGCGCGAGGCTATTCAACAGGGTACATTGGCCGCCTTTGTCGATGCCTTCTACGCCAAACGCGGACTTCCCGTCCCGCCTTTGGACTGAGTTTTCTGACCCCAAGATTCAACATTTGCAACTGGAGTGCTAAATGAGCTTTTTTATCTCTAACGCCATGGCTGACGCAGCTGCACCGGCTGCTGCAAGCCCAATGGGCGGCGGCTTCGAGTGGATTTTCCTGGTCGGCTTCCTGGTCATCTTCTACCTGATGATCTGGCGTCCACAGGCCAAGCGCGCCAAAGAGCAGAAGAACCTGCTGAGCAGCCTGCAGAAGGGCGACGAAGTCGTGACCACTGGCGGCATCGCCGGCAAGATCACCAAGGTTGCCGATGACTTCGTGGTTCTGGAAGTGTCCGACACCGTGGAAATGAAGTTCCAGAAAGGCGCCATCGCCGCCACGCTGCCAAAAGGCACGCTGAAAGCGATCTAAGAGCAACAACTTCTACTCAATCGACGGGGCGCGCAAGGCGCCCCGCGTTCATAACGGGCGGCGTGATGCTGAACAAATACCCTCTGTGGAAATACATTCTGATCCTGGCGGTGCTGGCGATCGGTCTGATTTATTCCGCTCCCAATCTTTACCCCGATGACCCGGCCATTCAGATCAGCGGCGCCAGCACGGCTCTGCAGGTCAATGACGCCGATCTGGCTCGCGTCAGCACAGCGCTGAAAGAGTCCGGCATCAACGTCAAGGCGGCAACGCTGACGGCGGGCGGCAAGGGCGGTCTGATCCGTCTGAGCAAGGCTGAAGATCAGCTGCCGGCCAAGGACGTTGTACGCAAGGCATTGGGTGATGACTACGTCGTCGCGCTGAACCTGGCACAGACTACCCCGCAATGGCTGCGCAACCTCGGTGCGCACCCGATGAAGCTGGGTCTGGACTTGTCCGGTGGTGTGCACTTCCTGCTCGAAGTGGACATGGACAAAGCCCTCGATGCGCGCCTGAAAGTCTACGAGGGCGACGTCAAGAGCCTGCTGCGCAAAGAGAAGCTGCGCTATCGCAGCCTGCCGCAACTGGGCGGTGCCATTCAGTTGGGCTTCAGCGATGAAGACTCCCGCGAACAGGCCCGTGCGCTGATCCGCAAGAATTTCAACGATTTCGACATTGTTCCGGCCGACCTCAACGGTCAACCGGTGCTGCGTCTGGCGATGACCCCGGCCAAGCTGGCGGAAATCCGTGAATACTCCATCAAGCAGAACCTGACCACGGTACGTAACCGCGTCAACGAGCTGGGTGTTGCCGAACCGATCGTGCAGCGTCAGGGCGCCAACCGCATCGTGGTTGAGCTGCCGGGCGTGCAGGACACTGCCGAAGCCAAGCGTATTCTCGGCAAGACGGCCAACCTTGAGTTCCGTCTGGCCGCCGAGCCGGGCGCTTCGAAAGCCACTTCCGAATCGTTCGAATTCCGCGAAGGCAACCGTCCTCCTGCGCAGATCGAGCGTGGCCTGATCATCACCGGTGACCAGGTCACCGACGCCAAGGCCGGTTTCGGCGAACACGGCACGCCTGAAGTGAACATCCGTCTGGATGGCCACGGTGGCGAGCTGATGAGCCGCGCGACCCGTTCCAACGTCGGCCGCAGCATGGCGGTGATCTTCATCGAACAGCGTCCGGTCACCACTTACACCAAGCAAGTGGTTGATGGCGTCGAGAAAGACGTTGCGGTGCAGACGTTCAAGGAAGAGAAGAAGATCATCAGCCTGGCGACCATTCAGTCGCCGCTGGGTGCGCAATTCCGCATCACTGGCCTGAACGGTCAGGGCGAGTCGTCCGAACTGGCGCTGCTGCTGCGTGCCGGTGGTCTGGCTGCACCGATGTACTTCGCTGAAGAGCGCACAATCGGTCCGAGCCTGGGTGCTGACAACATCACCAAAGGTATCGACGCTTCCCTGTGGGGCATGCTGTTCGTGTCGCTGTTCATCATCGCCATCTACCGCTTCTTCGGCGTTATCGCCACCGTCGCGCTGGCGGTGAACATGGTGCTGCTGCTGGCGTTGATGTCGTTGCTGGGCGCCACGCTGACCCTGCCGGGTATCGCCGGTATCGTCTTGACGATGGGTATGGCGGTCGACGCCAACGTACTGATCTTCTCGCGGATTCGTGAAGAGATCGCCGCCGGCATGACTGTGCAGCGGGCAATCAACGAAGGCTTCGGCCGGGCATTCACCGCGATTCTCGACGCCAACCTGACCACCTTGCTGGTCGGCGGCATTCTCTTCGCCATGGGCACCGGCCCGGTGAAGGGTTTCGCAGTGACGATGTCCCTCGGGATCTTTACCTCGATGTTCACGGCCATCATGGTGACCCGCGCAATGGTCAACCTGATCTTTGGCGGACGTGACTTCAAGAAGTTGTGGATTTAAGGGGCTGCCATGTTACGTACAATCAACTTCATGGGCGTTCGCAACTTCGCGTTCGGCGTCACATTGCTGCTTACCGTCATTGCCTTGTTCAGTGTTGCCACCAAGGGCATGAACTGGGGCCTGGACTTCACCGGCGGTACGCTCATCGAGCTGACCTACGAGCGTCCGGCCGACGTCACCAAGGTGCGCGAGCAACTGGCGACTTCCGGTTATCACGAAGCCGTGGTGCAGAACTTCGGTGCGACCACCGATCTGCTGGTGCGCATGCCGGGTGAAGACCCGCAGTTGGGCCATCAAGTAGCGGAAGCGCTTCAAAAGGTCGGCGGTGACAACCCGGCGACGGTCAAGCGTGTCGAGTTCGTCGGCCCGCAGGTCGGTGAAGAGCTGCGCGACCAGGGCGGCCTCGGCATGCTGCTGGCGCTCGGCGGCATCCTGATCTACCTGGCCTTCCGCTTTCAGTGGAAGTTTGCGGTCGGCGCCATTGTCTCGCTGATCCACGACGTGATCGTGACCGTGGGTATCCTCTCGTACTTCCAGATCACCTTCGATCTGACGGTGCTGGCGGCGGTGCTGGCGATCATCGGTTACTCGCTGAACGACACCATCGTGGTCTTCGACCGGGTGCGTGAGAACTTCCGCGTGCTGCGCAAGGCGACGCTGATCGAGAATATCAACATCTCGACCACCCAAACTCTGCTGCGCACCATGGCGACGTCGATCTCCACTCTCTTGGCGATCGCGGCGCTGCTGTTCTTCGGTGGCGACAACCTGTTCGGTTTCTCCATCGCACTGTTCATCGGTGTACTGGCGGGTACCTACTCGTCGATCTACATCGCTAACGTGGTGCTGATCTGGCTGAACCTGACCACCGAGGATCTGATTCCTCCGGCCAACACCGATAAGGAAGTCGATGACCGTCCATAACGGCCAGCGATTTCCCGGCTGTCAGCCAACAAAAGGCGCGAGTTGAACTCGCGCCTTTTTTTGTGCTCCAAGGCTGGGAGAAGCGCGGGCGCGTCCCGCATGTGATGGTCAGGAGGTTCATGTGAACAAGTCGTTGCTGGTTGGTGCGGTATTGGGTGCTGTCGGTGTCACAGCCGGGGGTGCTGTTGCCACCTACAGCCTGGTTAAAAGCGGCCCTGAGTATGCGCAAGTATTAGCCGTTGAGCCGGTCAAGACACAGATCAAGACTCCACGTGAAGTATGCAAGGATGTAACGGTGACCCGTCAGGCACCGGTAAAAGATCAACACCAGATCGCCGGTACCGTGGTCGGCGCGCTGGCCGGTGGTTTGCTGGGTAACCAGATTGGCGGCGGTACCGGCAAGAAGATTGCCACGGTGGCCGGTGCGGTCGGTGGCGGTTATGCGGGCAACAAGGTGCAGGAGGGCATGCAGGAGCGTGACACCTACACCACCACGCAAACTCGCTGCAACACGGTCAATGACATCAGCGACAAGGTCGTCGGTTACGACGTGCGTTACTCGCTTGATGGCAAGGAAGGCAAAGTGCGGATGGATCGCGATCCGGGCAACCAGATTCCGGTCGACAAGGAAGGCAAGTTGATCCTGTCGCAGAATGAGCCGGCTCAGTAAGGATTTACGGTTGTGAAAAGAAGCACCCTGCGGGTGCTTTTTTTATACCCGCGATTCAGGGCAGCGCGCGATTCTCACCTGTGGGAGCCTGCTCGCGAATGCGGTCCAACAGTTGATATTTCCTTTGTTGACACGCCCATTCGCGAGCAGGCTCGCTCCCACAGGGAATTATGCTGTTTGGAATTGCTGGCATAAAAAAAGCACCCCGGAGGGTGCTTTTTGGTTTCGCGGAAAGCTTAGCGCTTCAGCGAGGCCGGCAGGTGCGGCTGGATCGCCGTCAGCACTGCCTTGAAGCATTTGGTGTTGCCGGCAACGATGTGGCCTTTTTCCAGGAAGTCGTGACCGCCGGTGAAGTCGCTCACCAGGCCGCCGGCTTCTTGAATCAGCAGGGCGCCTGCAGCCATGTCCCACTCGGACAGGCCCGACTCCCAGAACGCATCGAAACGACCGGCAGCCACGTAAGCCAGGTCCAGGCTCGCCGAACCGGCGCGGCGGATGCCGGCAGTCTGGCCAACCAGGGCGCGGAACATGCCCAGGTAGTTGTCGAGGTTGTCCATCTGGTCGTCACGGAACGGGAAGCCGGTGCCGAGCAGGGCACCGTCGAGGCTGGTGCGGCCGCTGACGCGCAGGCGACGACCGTTCAGTTGAGCGCCGCGACCACGGCTGGCGGTGAATTCTTCCTGGCGAACCGGGTCCAGAACCACTGCGTGTTCCAGGCGACCACGATATTTGCAGGCAATGCTCACTGCAAAGTGCGGAATGCCACGGAGGAAGTTGGTGGTGCCGTCCAGTGGATCGATGATCCACAGGTACTCTTCGCCTTCGATGCCGGTGCCAGCGTGCAGGCCGGTTTCTTCACCCTGGATCGAGTGATTCGGGTAAGCCTTGCGCAGGGCATCGATGATTTTCTGTTCGGCGGCGCGATCAACCTCGGATACGTAATCCTTGGCGTCTTTTTCGTCGACCTTGATGGTATCCAGGCGCTCGATGGAGCGGAAGATCAGTTCACTGGCGCTGCGGGCGGCGCGCAGCGCGATATTCAGCATGGGCTGCATGGATGTGTCACCTAAGGTTGTTAAAGAAAGCCGCGCATTCTATCAGAACTTTTCTTCAGGTGAAGGACGCTGTTCGCTTTCATAGCTTAACGGTAGGCTGTTCTGTAAGATTTGCCCCCCTTTCCTGTGTCCGAGAGCGCCTCCCTTGCTGCAGAACATTCGTGTCGTCCTGGTCAACACCAGCCACCCCGGCAACATCGGCGGGGCCGCGCGCGCCATGAAAAACATGGGTCTGTCGCGACTGGTGCTGGTCGAACCGCGGGTCTTCCCGCACCACGAGGCCGACGCCCGCGCCTCCGGTGCTGGTGACATCCTTGAAAACGCGCAAGTCGTCGCCACCTTGGAAGATGCTCTGGTCGGCTGCAATCTGGTGCTCGGCACCAGCGCCCGCGACCGGCGCATTCCCTGGCCCCTGCTCGATCCGCGCGAATGCGGCAACAAAGTGGTTGAGGAAGCCGGGCAGGGCGCCGAGATTGCTTTGGTGTTCGGCCGTGAAGATTCCGGCCTGACCAACGAAGAGCTGCAGCGATGTCATTTTCACGTGCACATCCCTTCCGACCCGACCTTCAGTTCGCTGAATCTCGGGGCGGCGGTGCAGGTATTGAGTTATGAAGTGCGCATGGCCTGGCTGGCCGCACAGGGTCAGCCGAGCAAGGTCGAGAAAGAAGAAGTGGCCTCGGTGAAAAGCGCCGAGCTGGCGACCATGGATGAGCTGGAGCGATTCTATGAGCACCTGGAGCAGACACTGGTTGCCATCGAATTCCTCGACCCGGAAAAGCCACGCCACTTGATGGCGCGCCTGCGCCGGTTGTACGGACGCAGCTCGGTCAGCCGGGCGGAAATGAATATTTTGCGTGGCATCCTCACGGAAACCCAGAAAGCGGCCCGTGGCGAGCTTCTAAAGCGGAAGGATTGGAATGATGTTTGAGCGTTTGCGTGAAGATATCCAAAGCGTATTCCATCGAGACCCGGCGGCGCGTAACGCTTTTGAAGTCCTGACCTGCTACCCCGGCATGCATGCGATCTGGATTCATCGTTTGGCCGGCATGCTCTGGCGCAACGAGTTGAAGTGGCTGGCGCGACTGGTGTCGAACTTCGGTCGCTGGCTGACCGGGATCGAGATTCATCCGGGCGCCAAGGTCGGTCGGCGGTTCTTCATCGACCACGGCATGGGCATCGTTATTGGTGAAACCGCCGAGATCGGCGACGACGTCACCATCTATCAAGGCGTGACCCTCGGCGGCACCAGCTGGAACAAAGGCAAGCGCCACCCGACACTGGGTGACGGCGTGGTGGTTGGTGCTGGCGCCAAGGTGCTTGGCCCGTTCACGGTGGGTGCCGGCGCCAAAGTCGGCTCCAACGCTGTGGTCACCAAGGAAGTGCCGCCGGGCGCCACGGTGGTGGGGATTCCGGGGCGGATCATCGTCAAGACCGATGAAGAGCAGGACGCCAAGCGCAAAGCCATGGCGGAAAAGATCGGTTTCGACGCCTACGGTGTCAGCGAAGACATGCCCGACCCGGTGGCCCGCGCCATCGGCCAGTTGCTCGACCATCTGCAAGCGGTGGATGGGCGCCTGGAAGGCATGTGCGGCGCGCTGAAGGATCTGGGCAGCAATTACTGTGCGAAAGATCTACCTGAGTTGCGTGAAGAAGACTTCGCTTGCGTCAAGGGCAAGGACGAATCGAAAGCCGGCTAAAGCCTCTGTAGGAGCTGCCGAAGGCTGCGATCTTTTGATTTTGCCTTCTTAAGATCAAAAGATCGCAGCCTTCGGCAGCTCCTACAAAGGCGTCCAGCAGCTGGTGTGCCATTGGGCTGCAGACCCTGCTATCATTCGCGCGCTCTTTTGCGGGTAAATCCGACTAAAGCACTAGGTCTTATAGTTGACTTAAATGCTCGGGAATTGCATACTCCCGCCCATTCCGAACTCCGTGGTAACTGTCCATGCGACTGACTACAAAAGGCCGATACGCCGTGACCGCCATGCTTGACCTGGCGTTGCACGCGCAGCACGGGCCGGTGTCTCTGGCCGATATCTCCGAGCGCCAAGGCATCTCCCTGTCCTACCTCGAACAGCTGTTCGCCAAGCTGCGCCGCAGCAACCTGGTTTCCAGCGTTCGCGGTCCGGGTGGTGGCTACCAGTTGTCCCGCGACATGCAGGGCATCCAGGTCGCCCAGGTGATCGATGCGGTGAACGAATCGGTCGATGCCACCAAGTGCCAGGGCCAGGGCGATTGCCATTCCGGTGATACTTGCCTGACCCATCATCTGTGGTGCGACTTGAGCCTGCAGATTCACGAATTTCTGAGCGGTATCAGCTTGGCCGACCTTGTGACTCGCCGTGAGGTACAAGAAGTGGCCAAGCGTCAGGACCAGCGCCGTTGCAGCAGCAAGGCGCCACGCCTGGACAAGATTGAAGCGTCCGCCGTCGAATGACAGCCGAAGAGCTACCTGCGGCACGCCAGCCCTGATTTAGGAGATAGTCCATGAAATTGCCGATTTACCTTGATTACTCTGCAACCACCCCGGTTGATCCGCGCGTTGCGCAGAAAATGAGTGAATGCCTGCTGGTCGACGGAAACTTCGGTAACCCGGCGTCCCGCTCCCACGTGTTCGGCTGGAAGGCTGAAGAGTCCGTCGAAAACGCCCGTCGTCAGGTGGCCGATCTGGTCAATGCCGACCCGCGCGAAATCGTCTGGACCTCCGGTGCCACCGAATCCGACAACCTGGCGATCAAGGGCGCGGCACATTTCTACGCCTCCAAGGGCAAGCACCTGATCACCAGCAAGATCGAGCACAAGGCTGTCCTCGACACCATGCGCCAGCTGGAGCGTGAAGGTTTCGAAGTGACCTACCTCGAGCCGACCGAAGACGGTCTGATCCCCCCGGCAATGATTGACGCCGCACTGCGCGAAGACACCATTCTGGTGTCGGTGATGCACGTCAACAACGAAATCGGCACCATCAACGACATCGCTGCCATCGGCGAAATGCTGCGCGCCAAAGGCGTGCTGTTCCATGTCGACGCGGCTCAGTCCACTGGCAAGGTCGAAATCGATCTGCAGAAGCTGAAAGTCGACATGATGTCGTTCTCCGCCCACAAGACTTATGGCCCTAAAGGCATCGGCGCGCTGTACGTCAGCCGCAAGCCGCGTGTGCGCATCGAAGCGACCATGCACGGCGGCGGTCACGAGCGCGGCATGCGTTCCGGCACTCTGGCGACCCACCAGATCGTCGGCATGGGCGAAGCGTTCCGCGTAGCCAAGGAAGACATGGCCGCTGAAAACGTGCGCATCAAAGCCTTGAGTGATCGTTTCTACAAGCAGGTCGAGCACCTGGAAGAGCTGTACGTCAACGGCAGCCTGACCGCCCGCGTTCCGCACAACCTGAACCTGAGCTTCAACTACGTTGAAGGCGAGTCGCTGATCATGGCGCTCAAGGATCTGGCGGTATCGTCCGGTTCGGCCTGCACCTCGGCGTCGCTGGAGCCTTCGTACGTACTGCGCGCCCTGGGCCGCAACGACGAACTGGCACACAGCTCGATCCGCTTTACCTTCGGCCGTTTCACCACCGAAGAAGAAATCGACTACGCCGCGCAGAAAGTCTGCGAGGCCGTTACCAAGCTGCGCGCTCTGTCGCCGCTGTGGGACATGTACAAAGACGGCGTCGATATCTCGAAAATCGAGTGGGCGGCACACTAACTATAGAAGCCGCCGGATACAGATCCTGTAGCGACGCGGCGTTAACGCAGCGCAGTTGCAGGGTCTCAAGAGCGGCCCTGATGAGTGAGGATTGAGAATCATGGCTTACAGCGAAAAGGTCATCGACCACTACGAAAACCCGCGCAACGTCGGCAAGATGAACGCGGAAGATCCTGATGTCGGCACCGGCATGGTCGGCGCTCCGGCGTGCGGCGACGTGATGCGTCTGCAGATCAAGGTCAACGATCAGGGCGTTATCGAAGACGCCAAGTTCAAGACCTACGGTTGCGGTTCGGCAATCGCCTCCAGCTCCCTCGCTACCGAGTGGATGAAGGGCAAGACCCTGGACGAAGCCGAAACCATCAAGAACACTCAGCTGGCCGAAGAACTGGCTTTGCCGCCAGTGAAAATCCACTGCTCCGTGCTCGCAGAAGACGCTATCAAAGCGGCTGTTCGCGATTACAAGCAGAAGAAAGGCTTGATCTGAATTTCAAGATTCGGCGACGAGTAAGGAGTCAACGATGGCTATCAGCATGACAGAAGCGGCTGCTCGACACGTGCGGCGCTCCCTCGACGGGCGCGGCAAAGGTGAAGGGATTCGTCTGGGTGTTCGCACCACAGGCTGTTCCGGCCTTGCCTACGTGCTGGAGTTTGTCGACGAGGTGGTGGCGGAAGATCAGGTGTTCGAGAGTCACGGCGAAAAAGTGATCATCGACCCGAAAAGTCTGGCCTACCTTGACGGCACCGAGCTCGACTTCGTCAAGGAAGGGTTGAACGAAGGCTTCAAGTTCAACAACCCCAACGTGCGCGGTGAATGTGGCTGCGGCGAAAGCTTCAACATCTGAGGCTGGTCGTGGGTATTCCTTGTCATTTCGCTTTATTCGAGCTGCAACCGAGCTTCCGCCTGGATCTCGAGCAGTTGGCCACGCGCTACCGTGAGTTGGCGCGCGGCGTCCATCCTGACCGTTTTGCCGATGCATCCGAACGCGAGCAGCGCTCGGCGCTCGAGCAATCGGCGCGGCTCAACGACGCCTACCAGACGCTCAAGAGCCCGGCCCAGCGCGCACGCTACCTGCTGAAAATCAGCGGGCATGAAGTGCCGATGGAAGTCACCGTCCACGATCCCGAGTTTCTTCTGCAGCAGATGCAATGGCGCGAAGAGCTCGAAGATCTGCAGGACAGTGCCGACCTCGACGGTGTCGCGGTATTCAAGCGTCGTTTGAAGGCGGCTCAGGAGCAGCTCAACGAAAGCTTCGCAGCCTGTTGGGATGATGCAGCGCAGCGCGAGCAGGCCGAACGCCTGATGCGGCGCATGCAGTTCCTCGACAAGCTCACCTACGAAGTGCGCCAGCTGGAAGAGCGCCTCGACGATTAACCCAGTGCTGCCCTGATTGCACGCTGACAGACAGACAAGACCTGATCACCATGGCTCTACTGCAGATCGCCGAACCCGGCCAAAGTCCTCAACCGCACCAGCGTCGTCTGGCTGTGGGCATCGACTTGGGTACTACCAATTCGCTGGTCGCTGCGCTGCGCAGTGGTCTTTCCGAACCGCTGGCCGACGCCAACGGGCAGGTCATCCTGCCGTCCGCCGTGCGTTATCACGCCGACCGCGTCGAAGTCGGTGAGTCCGCCAAGCTGGCAGCAGCCTCCGATCCCCTGAACACCGTGCTCTCGGTCAAGCGCTTGATGGGTCGTGGTCTGTCCGACGTCAAGCAATTGGGCGAGCAGTTGCCGTATCGCTTTGTCGGCGGCGAATCGCACATGCCGTTCATCGATACCGTGCAAGGCCCGAAAAGCCCGGTTGAAGTCTCCGCCGATATCCTCAAGGTCCTGCGTCAGCGCGCTGAGGCGACCTTGGGTGGCGAGCTGGTCGGCGCGGTAATCACCGTTCCTGCTTACTTCGATGATGCGCAGCGCCAAGCCACCAAAGATGCGGCCAAGCTTGCCGGTCTGAACGTGTTGCGTCTGCTCAATGAGCCGACCGCTGCTGCTGTGGCGTATGGTCTGGATCAACACGCCGAAGGTCTGGTGGCGATCTACGACCTGGGCGGCGGCACCTTCGATATTTCCATTCTGCGTCTGACCGGCGGCGTCTTTGAGGTCCTGGCCACTGGCGGCGACAGCGCGCTGGGCGGCGATGACTTCGATCACGCGATTGCCGGCTGGATCATCGAGAGCGCTGGCCTCTCCGCCGATCTCGACCCGGGCGCGCAACGCAATCTGCTGCAAACCGCCTGCGCGGCCAAAGAAGCCCTGACCGATGCGGCCAGTGTGGAAGTGGCTTACGGCGACTGGAATGCACAGCTGACCCGCGAAGCCTTCGATGCGCTGATCGAGCCGATGGTCGCGCGCAGCCTGAAAGCCTGCCGCCGCGCCGTTCGCGATTCCGGTATTGAACTGGAAGACGTCCACGCTGTGGTCATGGTCGGCGGTTCGACCCGCGTGCCACGTGTTCGCGAAGCCGTTGCCGAAGCCTTCGGTCGTCAGCCATTGACGGAAATCGACCCGGATCAAGTGGTGGCCATCGGGGCCGCGATCCAGGCCGACACCCTGGCTGGCAACAAGCGCGATGGCGGCGAACTGCTGCTGCTCGACGTGATTCCGCTGTCCCTGGGGCTGGAAACCATGGGCGGGCTGATGGAGAAGGTGATTCCGCGCAACACCACCATCCCCGTCGCGCGCGCCCAGGACTTCACCACTTATAAAGACGGCCAGTCGGCCATGGCGATCCACGTGTTGCAGGGCGAGCGCGAGCTGATCAGCGACTGCCGCTCTCTGGCACGTTTCGAATTGCGCGGCATTCCGGCGATGGTGGCCGGTGCGGCGAAAATTCGCGTGACCTTCCAGGTCGATGCCGACGGTCTGCTCAGCGTGTCTGCCCGTGAGTTGGGTTCGGGCGTTGAGGCGAGCATTCAGGTCAAGCCTTCCTATGGTCTGACCGATGGCGAAATCGCCAAGATGCTCAAGGATTCGTTCCAGCATGCCAATGACGACAAGGTCGCCCGCGTTCTGCGTGAGCAGCAAGTCGATGCCCAGCGCCTGCTCGAAGCGGTGCAGGGCGCGCTGGATGCCGATGGCGAGCGTTTGCTCGATGCCGAAGAGCGCATGGTCATCGAACTGCAAATGCAGGAACTGGCCGAACTGATGAAAGGTACCGATGGTTATGCCATCGAGCAGCAGACCAAGCGTCTGTCGCAAGTGACCGATGCTTTTGCTGCCCGCCGCATGGATCTGACGGTGAAAGCCGCTCTGTCGGGGCGCAACCTGAATGAAATCGAGGATATCTGATGCCCCAGGTCATTTTTCTGCCCCACGAGAAGTTCTGCCCTGAAGGCATGGTGGTCGAGGCTGCGCCCGGCACATCGATTCTCGAACTGGCCCACGAACACCATATCGAGATGGAAAGCGCGTGCGGCGGCGTCTGCGCCTGCACCACGTGCCATTGCATCATCCGCGAGGGTTTCGACTCGCTGGAAGAGGCCGACGAGCTGGAGGAAGACTTCCTCGACCGTGCCTGGGGCCTTGAGGCGCAATCGCGTCTGGCTTGCCAGGCCATCGTCGGTGAGGAAGACCTCACCGTCGAGATTCCGAAATATTCGCTTAACCATGCGGCCGAAGCGCCGCACTGACTGGTAAGACTGTCATGAGCTACGGTTGGAATGATGTTCAACGCATTGCAGAAGAGCTGGCCGAGGCCCATGAGGGGCTCGACCCGTATTCTGTAGGTTTCGTCCGTTTGCAGCAGATGATTCTTGAACTGCCTGACTTCGATGCTACTTCCGGCCGGGTCGGCGAGAAGGTGCTCGAAGCGGTTCAGGAGCTCTGGGCCGCAGAATTGGACTGATCGTCTCGCAGGTTAGGCAATACCCAAGAACCCGCGTATAATTCGCGGGTTTAATTTTTCGCAAATTACCGTTTCTGGAGTTACACCATGGCTGTTCAACGTACTTTCTCCATCATCAAGCCTGACGCCGTTGCTAAAAACGTGATCGGCAAGATCACCACTCGCTTCGAAGACGCTGGCCTGCGCGTTGTAGCTTCGAAACTGAAGCAACTGTCCAAAGCCGAAGCCGAAGGCTTCTACGCTGAGCACAGCGAGCGCGGTTTCTTCGGTGACCTGGTTGCTTTCATGACTTCCGGCCCGGTTGTCGTTCAGGTTCTGGAAGGTGAAAACGCTATCGCTCGCAACCGTGAGCTGATGGGCGCTACCAACCCTAAAGAAGCTGCTGCCGGCACCATCCGTGCTGACTTCGCTGAATCGATCGACGCCAACGCCGTTCACGGTTCGGACTCCGAAGCTGCTGCCGCTCGCGAAATCGCTTACTTCTTCGCAGCTACTGAAGTAACCACTCGCTAAGCATTGCTTGCAGAGTGAAGGTGAATCCATGACTACATCGACTGTTAAAACAAACCTGCTGGGTCTGACCCAGCCGGAAATGGAAAAATTCTTCGACTCAATCGGGGAGAAGCGTTTCCGTGCCGGTCAGGTAATGAAATGGATTCACCACTTTGGCGTCGATGATTTCGACGCCATGACGAACGTCAGCAAAGCCTTGCGCGACAAGCTCAAGGCCATTGCTGAAGTGCGTGGTCCGGAAGTGGTCAGCGAGGACATCTCCAGCGACGGCACCCGTAAATGGGTGGTTCGCGTGGCGTCCGGCAGCTGCGTCGAGACTGTGTACATTCCCCAGGGCAAGCGCGGCACCTTGTGCGTTTCGTCCCAGGCAGGCTGTGCCCTGGATTGCAGTTTCTGCTCCACCGGCAAGCAAGGCTTCAACAGCAACCTCACCGCCGCCGAAGTCATCGGTCAGGTGTGGATTGCCAACAAATCTTTCGGCAGCGTCCCGGCCACCGTCGACCGCGCCATCACCAACGTGGTGATGATGGGCATGGGCGAGCCGTTGCTGAACTTCGACAACGTCGTCGCCGCCATGCATCTGATGATGGATGACCTCGGCTACGGGATCTCCAAGCGCCGCGTGACCCTGTCCACCTCGGGCGTGGTGCCGATGATCGATGAGCTGGCCAAGCACATCGACGTGTCCCTGGCGTTGTCCCTGCACGCACCGAACGACGCATTGCGTAACCAATTGGTGCCGATCAACAAGAAATATCCGCTTAAGATGCTGCTCGAGTCGTGCCAGCGCTACATGTCCGCCCTTGGCGAGAAACGTGTGCTGACCATCGAGTACACCTTGCTCAAGGACGTCAACGACAAGCTTGAGCACGCGGTGGAAATGATCGAGTTGCTTAAAGACATCCCGTGCAAGATCAACCTGATCCCGTTCAACCCGTTCCCGCACTCCGGGTACGAGCGGCCGAGCAACAATGCCATCCGCCGCTTCCAGGATCAGTTGCATCAGGCCGGTTTCAACGTCACCGTGCGCACCACCCGTGGCGAAGACATCGATGCCGCATGTGGTCAATTGGTAGGGCAGGTGCTGGATCGCACCCGTCGCAGCGAACGTTACATCGCCGTGCGCGAGTTGAGCGCCGACAGCGATCTGGCACAGAACGCCGCGAACACTAACTAAGAGAGGATCTCTATGTCCCTGCGCTTTGCGCTGCTGTTGCTGTTGGCCAGCCTGTGTGCTGGTTGTGTCCTGTCGGGTGACTACAACCCGATGAAGACCAGCAAGGGCCGCGATGAAGCGCGGGCTGCCTACGTGCAGCTGGGGCTGGGCTATCTGCAGCAAGGCATGACCGAGCGCGCCAAGGTGCCACTGAAGAAAGCGCTGGAGCTGGACGGTTCCGACCCCGATGCCAATGCGGCCCTCGGTCTGGTGTTCCAGGCGGAAATGGAGCCGGCACTGGCCGACGAGCACTTTCGCAAGGCCTTGTCCTCACGTCCCGCCGATGCGCGCATCCTCAACAACTACGGCAGTTTTCTCTACGAAGAACAGCGCTACAAGGAAGCCTACGAGCGTTTTGAACAAGCGGCCGCCGATACCCTGTATCCTGAGCGCTCGCGGGTCTTCGAAAACCTCGGCATGACCGCCGCCAAGCTTGGCCAGCGTGATCTGGCCCAGCAACAGCTGGAAAAAGCCCTGCGCCTGAATCGCCAACAACCACGCGCGTTGCTGGAAATGGCTGAGTTGTCCTTCGAAGACAGGCATTATGTGCCCGCGCGTGACTATTACGACCGTTTCAGCCAGCTCACCGAACAAAATGCACGTAGTCTATTGCTCGGCGTTCGGCTGGCAAAAGTGTTTGAAGATCGCGACAAGGCAGCCAGTTACGGTCTGCAATTAAAACGACTCTATCCCGGTACGCCGGAATATCAGCAATACCTGTCGGAGCAATGATGAAAGCGGCGCATCCCGAAGTTGTAGCAGCGAATCGCGTAAATCCCGGTGAGACCCTGCGCCAGGCCCGCGAAAGCAATGGCTGGTCGCTGGCCGAAGTGGCCCTCAAGCTCAACCTCACCGTGACATCCCTGAGCAATCTTGAAGCCGGCGCTTTCGACAAGCTGCCGGGGCATACCTTCGCTCGCGGTTACATTCGCGCCTATGCCAAATTGCTCGGCATGGACCAGACCGTTCTGGTTCAGCAGTTCGACCAGTCCACCGGCACCGACTCCCAGGGCAGCAACGTTCACGCCCTCGGTCGTATCGAAGAGCCGGTGCGGGTTTCCCACACCATTTTGCGTATCGTCAGCCTGTTGCTGCTGATCGCGGTCATCGGCGGCGGATTCGTCTGGTGGCAGGATCAGACCTCCCAGCGCACCCGCGATCTGACCAGCCTCGCACCGGAGCACGTCGAAGTCGAAGGCGCTGACGGCACCACGCAGATCCACCCGATCGACGAGCCGGAAGACCAGGCTGTCGCCGAAAATCAGGCTGACAATTCGACATCGCTGGCCTTGCCGCAGTCGGAAACCAGTGCTGAATCCACCGGTGCCGAGTCCGCAGCGCCAGCAACCGAGCCGGCTGCCCCGGCAGTTGCGCCAAGCGCTCCGGCACCGACGCCTGCACCAGTGGTGGCGGCTCCGGCCACTCCAGCGCCGAATGTCCCAGCGACACCTGCCCCGACCGCGCCGGTTGCTCAAGCGCCAAGCGCTGAAGCAGCTGCGCCGGTTGCCGGCGAAGGCCAGGTGCAATTGCAGTTCACCGGCGATTGCTGGGCACAGGTGACCGATGGCCGTGGCAAAGTGATTTTCAGTGGTCTGAAGCATAAAGGCGACAGCGTGACCGTTTCCGGCAAACCGCCGCTCAATGTGCGTCTGGGCGTTGCCCGCGCAGCACAGGTCAGCTACAACGGCCAACCGGTCGATATCGCTCCGTTCACCAGTGGCGAGACTGCTCGCCTGAAGTTGGGTCAATAAGTCATGCACGGCGAATCTCCAATCAAACGTCGCGAATCGCGCAAGATCTGGGTCGGCAACGTACCGGTGGGCGGCGACGCGCCGATCGCTGTGCAAAGCATGACCAACAGCGATACCAATGATGTCGCTGCGACCGTGGCGCAGATCAATCGTCTGGAAGCCGCCGGCGTCGACATCGTTCGCGTCTCGGTGCCGGACATGGACGCCGCCGAGGCGTTCGGCAAGATCAAACAACTGGTCAAAGTGCCGTTGGTGGCCGATATCCACTTCGACTACAAAATCGCCTTGCGCGTAGCCGAACTGGGTGTGGACTGCCTGCGCATCAACCCGGGCAACATCGGTCGTGAAGATCGTGTGCGTGCAGTGGTCGATGCGGCCCGTGATCGCGGCATTCCGATCCGCATCGGCGTCAATGCCGGTTCGCTGGAAAAAGACCTGCAAAAGAAATACGGCGAGCCGACCCCGGCGGCGCTGGTCGAATCCGCGCTGCGCCACGTTGAACACCTCGAACGCCTGAATTTCCAGGACTTCAAGGTCAGCGTGAAAGCCTCCGACGTGTTCATGGCCGTCGAAGCCTACCGTTTGCTGGCGAAAGAAATCGTCCAGCCGCTGCACCTCGGCATCACTGAAGCCGGTGGTTTGCGCTCGGGCACAGTGAAATCCGCCGTGGGCCTAGGTATGCTGCTCGCCGAAGGGATTGGCGATACTATCCGCATCTCGCTGGCGGCCGACCCGGTCGAGGAAGTGAAGGTCGGTTACGACATTCTCAAGTCTTTGCATCTGCGTTCCCGTGGCATCAACTTCATCGCCTGCCCGAGCTGCTCGCGGCAGAACTTCGATGTGGTGAAAACCATGAACGAGCTGGAAGGGCGCCTTGAAGACCTGCTGGTGCCGCTGGATGTCGCGGTCATCGGTTGCGTGGTCAACGGCCCCGGCGAAGCCAAGGAAGCCCATATCGGCTTGACCGGCGGCACGCCAAACCTGATTTACATCGACGGCAAGCCGTCGCAGAAGCTGACGAATGACAATCTGGTGGACGAGCTGGAAAAGCTGATCCGCCAGAAAGCGGCCGAAAAGGTCGAAGCTGACGCTGCCGTTATCGCGCGCGGCTGATCGAACGTATTAAGGAAATTTTGTGAGCAAGTCTCTGCAAGCCATTCGTGGCATGAACGACATCCTGCCCGAACAGACCCCGCTGTGGCGTTATTTCGAAGGCACTGTGGCGCGTCTGCTGGATAACTACGGTTACAAGCAGATCCGCATGCCCATCGTCGAATTCACCGAGCTGTTCAAGCGCTCGATCGGCGAAGTCACCGATATCGTCGAAAAAGAGATGTACACCTTCGAAGACCGCAACGGTGATTCCCTGACCCTGCGTCCGGAAGGCACTGCGGCCTGCGTGCGCGCAGTGCTCGAACACGGCATCACCGGCGGTGGTCAGGTGCAGAAACTCTGGTACATCGGCCCGATGTTCCGCCACGAGCGTCCGCAGAAAGGCCGTTATCGCCAGTTCCACCAGATCGGTCTGGAGGTGTTCAACCTCGACGGTCCGGACATCGACGCCGAGCTGATCATCATGACCTGGCGCCTGTGGGGCGAGCTGGGCATCCGTGATGCGGTCAAGCTCGAACTCAACAGCCTTGGCACCAGCGAATCCCGTGGTCGCTATCGTGAAGCGCTGGTCGAGTACCTCTCGGCGCACCACGACAAGCTCGACGAGGACAGCCAGCGTCGCCTGAAAACCAACCCGCTGCGCGTGCTCGACACGAAAAATGCCGACACTCAGGCCGTGCTGGTCGATGCGCCGAAAATGGCCGATTACCTCGACGACGAGTCCCGCGCTCACTTCGAAGGCCTGAAGGCGCGTCTGGATGCCGTTGGCATTCCTTACGTGCTCAATCCGAAACTGGTGCGTGGCCTCGATTACTACAGCAAAACCGTTTTCGAATGGGTCACCGACAAGCTCGGCGCCCAGGGCACCGTGTGCGCGGGCGGCCGTTACGACGGTCTGGTCGAGCAGATGGGCGGCAAGCCAACCCCGGGCGTCGGTTTCGCCATGGGCATCGAGCGTCTGGTATTGATGCTCGAAACCCTTGAGCAGATCCCGCAGGAAATTTCCCGTCAGGTCGACGTCTACCTCTGCGCCTTCGGTGAAGAAGCCGAGCTGGCCGGTCTGGCCCTGGCCGAACGGGTTCGCGATGAACTTCCAAACCTGCGCCTGCAAGTCAATGCCGGCGCCGGCAGTTTCAAAAGCCAGTTCAAGAAGGCCGACAAGAGCGGTGCGCTGTACGCATTGATCCTCGGTGACGACGAAATGGCCCAGCAAGTGGTAGGTTTCAAACCCCTGCGTGGCCAGGGCGAACAACAAAGCATTGCCTGGGATGCGCTCGCCGCTCACCTGGCCACCTGCGTCGTGCAGGGTTGAAGCTGTCTTAACAGCCGATTTAGCGATTAAGGAGTATTGGGGTGTCGAGTACCGAAGACGAACAGTTGGCGGATTTGAAGGACTGGTGGACACGCAACGGCAAACCTCTGGTCACCGGCGGCCTGTTGGCGCTGGTCATCGTGTTCGGCTGGCAGGCCTGGCACAAATATCAGAGCAACCAGTCGCAAGGCGCCTCGGTGCTCTATCAGCAATTGCTGGAAACCACGCTGACGCCTGACGGCAAGCCTGATGCCGCCCGCGTTGCGGACCTGGCCGGCAAGCTCAACAGCGAATACGGCGGTTCGGCCTACGCGCAGTACGGCAGCCTGTTCGTCGCCAAAGTAGCGGTCGACAGCGGCAAGCTGGACGACGCGGCAACCGAACTCAAAGCCATCGTCGACAAACCGGCCAACCCGGCGCTGGGCGAAATCGCCCGTCAGCGTCTGGCGCAGGTGCTGGGCGCGCAGGACAAGGCCGAAGACGCCCTGAAACTGCTCGACGGCGATGCCGACAAAGCGTTCCTGGCCACTCGCGAAGAACTCAAGGGCGATCTGCTGGTGCGCTTGGGCCGTACCGATGACGCGAACAAGGCGTATCAAAAAGCCAAGGCGGCACTGTCGGATGAAGCGGCGGTCGGTGGCCTTCAAATCAAGCTCGACGACCTGGCCAAAGGGGATGCGTGACGTGATCCGTTGGAAGCATGCAGCATTGCTGGCTCTGGCCCTTCTGGCCGCGGGTTGCAGCAGCAACAGCAAGAAAGAATTGCCACCGGCCGAATTGACCGACTTCAAAGAAGAAGTCGTTCTGCAGAAGCAGTGGAGCCGCTCGATCGGTGACGGTCAGGGCGAGACCTACAACATGCTGGTGCCGGCGATCGACGGTGACACCATCTACGCCGCTGATGTGACCGGTGTGGTAATGGCGCTGGATCGCAGCAACGGCGACGTGAAGTGGGACCAGGATCTGGAACTGCCTGTCTCCGGCGCCGTTGGCGTGGGTTACGGTCTGGTACTGATCGGTACCCTGCGTGGCGAAGTCGTCGCTCTGGACACCAGCAACGGTGAAGAGAAGTGGCGTGCCCGCGTCAACAGTGAAGTCCTCGCGCCGCCGGCCAACAATGGGGACGTGGTCGTTGTGCAGACCCAGGACGATCGTCTGATCGGTCTGGACGCTGCCACCGGCAACCAGCGCTGGGTGTATGACAGCACCCCGGCGGTCCTGACCCTGCGTGGCACCAGTGCTCCGCTGGTCACCAACCGCCTGGCGGTAGCTGGTCTGTCGACCGGTAAAGTGGTCGCGCTGGACATCTCCAATGGCGTGCCGGTGTGGGAACAACGCATCGCCATTCCACAGGGGCGCTCGGAACTGGAGCGCGTGGTCGACATCGACGGCGGTCTGCTGCTGTCCGGCGGCACGCTGTACGTGGCCAGCTATCAGGGTCGCGTTGCGGCACTGGATCTGGAAAGCGGTCGTCAACTGTGGCAGCGCGATGCGTCGAGCTATGCCGGTATCGCTCAAGGTTTCGGCAGCGTCTACGTGAGCCTGTCTTCGGGCACCGTTGAAGGCGTCGACGAGCGTTCCACCACCGCACTGTGGAGCAACGACTCGCTGGCTCGCCGTCAACTGTCGGCACCGGAAGTGTTCTCCAGCTACGTAGCTGTAGGTGACCTGGAAGGTTATCTGCATCTGCTGAGTCAGGTCGACGGTCGTTTCGTCGGCCGTGAGCGCATCGACAGCGACGGCCTGCGTGCCCGTCCGCTGGTGGTGGGCGACACGATTTATGTGTATGGCAACAGCGGCAAACTGGAAGCCCTGACCATCAAGTAACAACTATGCTTGGGGTTCATCCCCAAGCGGCCCTGCATCAGCAGGGTTTGCAGCGCCCCCGGGTGTTGCCCCGAGCACCAGCCGCTGCCTCGCAGCGGCTTTTGTATTTTCTGAAATAACGAAGTGGAGAGCCGCATGGTTCCCGTAATCGCCCTGGTGGGCCGACCGAACGTCGGCAAGTCCACCTTGTTCAACCGCCTGACCAGGACTCGTGACGCCATCGTCGGCGACCTGTCCGGTCTGACCCGTGATCGCCAGTACGGTGAGGCCAAGTGGCAAGGGCGTTCCTACATTCTGATCGACACCGGCGGTATCTCCGGTGACGAACATGGTATGGACGAAAAAATGGCCGAGCAGTCGCTGCTGGCCATCGAAGAAGCCGATGTGGTGCTGTTTCTGGTAGATGCCAAGGCCGGTTTTACCGCTGCCGACCAGATGATCGCCGAGCATTTGCGCAAACGTAACAAGCGTTCCCACGTGGTTGCCAACAAGGTCGACAACATCGACCCGGAAATGGCCCGCGCCGAATTCGCCCCGCTGGGCATGGGTCACGCGATCCCGATCGCCGGCGCCCACGGCCGTGGCATCACGCAATTGCTGGAAGCCGCCCTGAGCGAATTCCCGCGCGATGATGACGAGCCGGCTGAAGGCGAAGAGGAAGAAGTGGTTGCCGAAGGCGAGGAAGCCAAGCGTATTCCTGGCCCGAGCGAGAAAGACGGAATCAAGATCGCCATCATCGGCCGTCCGAACGTCGGCAAGTCGACTCTGGTCAACCGTATGCTCGGTGAAGACCGGGTCATCGTGTATGACCAGCCGGGCACCACCCGCGACAGCATCTACATTCCGTTCGAGCGCAATGAAGAGAAGTACACGCTGATCGACACCGCCGGTGTGCGCAAGCGCGGCAAGATCCACGAAGAAGTCGAAAAGTTCTCCGTGGTCAAAACCCTGCAGGCGATCAAAGACGCCAACGTGGTGATCTTCGTGATGGACGCCCGCGAGGGTGTGGTCGATCACGACTTGAACCTGCTGGGCTTCGCGATCGAATCCGGTCGTGCGCTGGTCATCGCGATCAACAAGTGGGATGGCATGACGCCGAGCGAGCGCGACTTCGTGAAAGTCGAGCTGCAACGCCGGCTGTTCTTCGTCGACTACGCCGACATTCACTTCATCTCGGCGCTGCACGGCACGGGCGTGGGCAACCTCTACGCCTCGGTGCAGAACTCGTTCAAGTCCGCGGTTACCCGCTGGCCGACCAACCGTCTCACCCAGATTCTCGAAGATGCGGTGGGCGAGCACGCGCCGCCGATGGTCAACAACCGCCGGATCAAGCTGCGTTACGCTCACCTCGGTGGTGCGAACCCGCCGATCATCGTGATCCACGGTAACCAGATCGAGAAAGTGCCGAAGTCGTACGTGCGTTATCTGGAAAACACTTACCGTCGTGTACTCAAGCTGGTCGGTACGCCGATCCGCATCGAGTTCAAGGGCGGCGAGAACCCGTACGAAGGCAACAAGAACACGCTGACCGACCGCCAGGTCAACAAGAAGCGTCGCTTGATGTCGCACAACAAGAAAGCCAGCAAGAAGCGCCGCGACAAGAAGTGATCCGAGGCCCTGCACAATTTTGTGTGGGGCTTTTGTGGCGAGGGGATTTATCCCCGATGGGCTGCGCA